>JBAYTZ010000016.1 GCA_041675285.1 Candidatus Delongbacteria bacterium | reverse complement strand
TTGTTTTCCACCTTTCTGCTGGCGCCAGAAAGGTGGAGCCAAAGAGGCGCTTTTTCTCACTCGCCAGAGTCAGCCCGCCTCCCGGCGGGCTTCCGCTGGCGGCAGCGGCTCCTTCCTGTCTCCGTGTAGTTGGTTCGCGCGTTGCGCTTCACCACGGTTGTGGTTCAGGCCTAAGGCCTTCACCGCTTCGCCACCCTTCGACCTATGCCCGCTCATGTCACCAAGTGCCTCCTCGTTCGTCATCCTCGGCCTTCTGTTCCGTCATCCTTGGCATGAAGTCTCGTCATCCCCCGGCTTGACCGGGGGATCCCATCATCTCGTCTGTCATCCCAGCGAAAGCGCCCAACGCCAGTTGGCGCTGGGACGGGATCCCATGGCCGTGGCCCAGCAGAGATCGCGGCATGTGCTGGCGCTTCCCCCGCGCCCCGCGGGGGAAGCCGGTTTTGGCTGCCAGGCAGCCAAAACCGGATGGGGGCGTTCGGCTCTGCTTCGCCTGATCGCGCGCTCCAATACAGCGCAGTGCCGCTTTCTCCTGGTAGACAGATTCCGCTTGCGGTGGGCAAACGGAATTGTTCTATTGGGCGCGGGAGGAACCTCCGTTCCACTAAGAATTGGCTGGTGGTGGGCGGAGCTGCTCTAATTGTATTTAGATGCACACTGGAGTCATCATGGAATGGATTGACCTTAAGAAAGATCACTGCCCAATTTGCGATGGCGTCGCAGCTGTTGAGCCTCCCGAAAACAGCAATAAAAAGGATATTCTTTGCGAACGTTGTGGCAGCTTTTCAATAACTATAGGTGCCCAAGAAAGCATGCTTGATTTTTCTGACGCCGCGAAACGAAAGTACGAGAGAGCTCGCTGGAGTTACTTTATAAATCATTTAAACAGAGAGCATGTGGAAGTGACATCTTCCTTCGTGATGGAAAACAAAGCTAAGGCCGCTCTTCCGACTCCAGATGAACAACTAGATGCATTTATATTGCTATTCTACGAAAGCGCTCTCTATATCTCGCAAATGATCAGAATTTCTAACGCCGTCATTTATAAGACCTGTGGACTAATCGATCAAAGTTCTATAGAATATGTTGCCAGCTATTATAAAGACATGGGGTTAATTAGCGGTGTTGGCTTAGGCTCTAATGCCGTTGCACTAAGATTAACTCCATCTGGATGGTCGCACTGCAAATCCTTGTTGTCAAACGAAGGAGATAACAAACTAATCTTCATGGCCATGGAATATAGAATATTCGACATAGAATCGGCATATGTTGAAGTTTTCAAGCAAGCCGTAAAAGGCGTCGGATTTAATTTGTTCAAAAATGATGAGATGCCAACTCCCGGAATTATTGATCACCACCTGAGAAATAACATTAGAAGATCTAGAATGCTTTTTGCGGATCTTACAACAGAGAATAACGGAGCATATTGGGAGGCGGGATTTGCAGAAGGACTTGGAAAACCTGTTTTATACTTCTGTAGAAAAGATGTTTGGGACACAATTAAGTCACACTTTGACACAAATCATTGCACAACTGTGATATGGTCAAGAGAGAATGACGATGAATGTAAGAAGCAGATTCAAGATATATTGAGAAATACGTTCCCTAATGAAGCACTGTAGGATAATATGCATCTAACACAGCTTGCGCCGACGCCTGCGCCTGTCACGGCGCTTGCAATCGGAAGGGGAAATAAATGTCGGTGGAAAACAGCAAGCGCCGCGCCAAGCGCGTCGCGGCTGAAGCCACCGTTGGGCCTCAGGAATAGATAACGAGGGAATCGATGAACAGCTCCACAGACCCAACGGAATCAAGAGATTTTGTGAGTCTAGAAACAGCCATCAGTCTTTCTTTCGACTATCTTAAGCAGCTTACGACCTTGGCGCTTGCCGCTGCAGGTGGTCTCGTGACGCTTGTCCAGTTTATTGAGGGTGATCGCAATTTCCACTTAAAGGTTATACTAGCAGTTAGTGCCCTATTTCTTTCGGCGTTTGTTGCGTTTATCACTCAATACTCACTTGTTGACCGGATTAGTCTCCAGCATAAATTACTTAGGAAGACTGAAATTACGTCATATTCACATGATAAGGCGATGAAAGCCGAGAGAATTTACACGTTAACGGCTCTTAGTCTCCTTGGACTAGGCACAGGTATGGCGCTTCAGGCCATTCTTAATGCTGGCGTATAAACCGGATATTTCACTCAGGCTGGTCCCACATGATGACGAATTGACACGATTATAATGCTAGTTGATCAATATGATTATGATGAGGCAATAAATGTTGCTTCTGTTCTCGTAGTTGTCAAGGAAGAAGTAATAGTACTTGGATCAGGATTTGGAATGAGAATATTAATTGGAAGAGTATAGCCTAACATGAGCTTGCAGCCGACTTTACGCCCGTCACGGCGCATTCAGGAAGTAAACGAAGGCAAGCGCCGCGCTAGGCGCGTCGCGGCTGAAACCAACGTTAGACGCAAGAGGGAAAAACAATGGACCTGAGGACGAAATTTGAAGAGCTTGATTGTACTACAATATCCGAGTTTGTTCAAAATGCGCAAACCGAACACTTACAATTAGAATTTAAGAGGGTCGCAGACTCAGAGATGAAAAAGAGTGATGACAAGAAGAATTTTGCAAAGGCCTTATCTGGACTTGCCAACTCTATGGGTGGAATAGTAATCTGGGGAATTGACGCAAGAAAGGGCACTGATGGAATTGATTGTGCAGGCGAAATTATCGAGATCAATGATGTAAATCTGTTTGTTTCAAGATTAAATGAGCTAACAGGGGAAATCGTTTCACCTCTGGTTGAGGGTGTGCGTCACAAGAGCATTGTAATGCATGGTAAGTCTGGAGTTGCGGCATCACTCATTCCTGAAAGCAATATCGGTCCTCATATGGCAAAGGCTGGAGAAGATCGCTATTTCAAGCGGTCTGGAGATAGTTTCTATAAAATGGAGCACTTTGATATTGCTGATATGTTTGGCAGAAGGCAACGGCCAGATTTAGACATATCCATCAAGCCAATCGGAAAAAGCGGAATGCAGAGAATTCCGGCAGCGGATTGTTTAATATCATTATACAATAAGGGAAGGGGCTCTGCAATCGCACCCTTTTTAAAGGTGATCACTCCAAAGGGAGTGAAATGGAGTGCCTATGGCGTTGACGGAAATATGAATCACGGCATAGAAATGTTAAAGTCACATCGAGAAATTCCGGATAGTAGAATGTTCGGTGGAACTTCAGGTCTTGTGATACATCCTGGGACATCGCGAGACGTCACGATCATCATGGTTCCTGTGGACACCACGTCAGATGATATAGATTCGCTGGTCATTAGTTACGAGATTGGCGCAATGGATATGCTACTAAAGAAATCTGAAATCAGGTTAGATAGACAAATGCTTGCGGACGCCATATCACGAACTGGTGTCTAACATCGCTTGCAGCCATTGCTTGCAGCCGACTTTGCGCCTGTCACGTCGCTTGCAGTCTGAAGGGAAAGGAATTGTCGGTAGGAGGAAAGCGAGCGCAGCGCCAGGCGCCCGCCGCAAGCAAATCTGCATGTGATTTGACAAGTCTGCATCAAAGATGCATATTGATGCACATGAGAACGACACTGAACATCGATGATCAGCTGCTTGCCCAAGCGGCGAAGTTGACGGGCGTGAGGGAGAAAACCTCGCTCATCCGGCTCGGACTGGAAGCCTTGATCGCGCTTGAAAGCGCACGGCGGCTGGCCCTGTTGGGTGGAACGGAGCACGAGTTGCTGGACATTCCGCGTCGGCAAGCTCCGGCGCTGCCATGATCCTGGCCGACACGTCCATTTGGATCGACCACTTCCGGCGTGGGAATCCACAACTTGCGACGCTGCTTGATGCCGGGCAAATCCTTCAGCACCAATTGGTTCTTGGTGAGCTTATGTGCGGCAATCTGCGGAACCGAGCGGAAATTCTGGGGCTGCTATTCGCACTTCCTGAGGCGCAAAAGGTCACCTTCGATGAGATTGCACGCTTCGTCGAGGCCAGAAGACTCTTTGGTCGAGGACTTGGCTGGACAGATGTAAGCCTGCTTGCGTCGGCGCAATTGACTGGCTGCAAGCTGTGGACACTCGACAAAGCACTGCTCCTCGCCGCCGCTGAATTAGGCTTACAGTCCTAATCAAGGGGCTTGCCAGCACGAGCTCATAGCCGAGTTCGCGCCTGTCATGGTGTTTGCTTGCTCGAATAGAAATCAGGTCGGATGGGAAAAGCAAGCGCCGCGCCAGGCGCGTCGCGGCTGAAGCCACCGTTATCATGCAAATCCGATGAGAAAGCTCCTCTTCATTCTATTCTCGTCAGTCGTGATTTCTTGCTCGCACTATTCACCCATCTATTGGGGATACTGCGAGTGGGCCGCTGTGGGCACTTCCGAGGCGGGGAACGATTCGCTCGCGGAGCTTGACTGGTCAACACGGCCAGACGTTATCAGATCTATCGATGGAAACAGCTTGGACAAGGGATACAAGGGGGCGAAGCTTTTGGCGGGACAACATCTAATTGAATACGCAGATTACCCGGCGCAGTTCGGCGCGCACCCCGCCGGTCTGATCGAGCTCACGCTGGAAGCCCGGCATACCTACCAGTTCCGCATGAGATACTGCTTTTGGTGTACGCCTCGTAAACATGCTGTGTGGATTGTGGACAAAACCACAGGCAAGGTGGTGTGGGGCCAGCGTCCGGACTGGCCTGGTTGGTGGTTGTAGAAACCTGGGCGGGAGCTGAACCGGGAGGCGGACTCGGACGGGACCAAAGGAGCGGGCCGTCGCCACATCAACCGTCGCGCGACTGATCCACCGTGGCTCAGAATGACGAGAAGCAGGACATGACGACGGCGGAGCAAATGAACGCCCCTGCGCGCCGATTGAGGGTATCCTGACCGAAAGGAGCATTCTTCCATGACCGCCGCCACCGCCCCGATATCCCCCGTGGATGTCTATCTCGCGACCTTCCCACCCGAGATCCAGGCCCGGCTGGCGGCCCTGCGCGCGGTCATCCGGGCGGCCGCGCCCGAGGCGGTGGAGGGGATGGCCTACGGCATCCCGACCTACAAGGGGCGGAAGAACCTCGTGCACTTCGCCGGCTACGCCGGGCACGTGGGCTTCTATCCGGGGGCCGTGGGCATCGCCGCCTTCCGGGAGGAGCTGGCCGGCTACAAGTCCGCCAAGGGCAGCATGCAGTTCCCGCACAACCAGCCGCTGCCGCTGGAGCTGGTGCGCCGGATCACGGAGTTCCGAGTGCGTCAGGACCGCGAGCAGGCCTAAGCCCTCGGCAAGCACAGTCGCATATGCGAGGATCTACTGCCGTTCCAGATTCCACCTTCAATCCGTCACTCGTCACTCATCTCTCGTCACTCTTCAACTCTTCGAGCCTTCGGACCTTCGTGCCCCCAGCCCCTAGCCCCGCGCGAACTGGCTCCACCGTCAATCATCCGTCACCCCAGCCAGAGCCCGCCCACGAAAAAGGGCAGGACCCCCGAGGCCCCGCCCAACACGTCTCCAATCAAAACCAGCCGCGCCCTAGCGCTCCACCTTCCCCACCGGCGCCAGGTAGAGGGCGAACTCGTCCTGTCCGTCCACGCCCAGCAGTTCGTCCAGCTTCTCCTGGTGATACGCGGCGATGGCGCAGGTCCCCGCGCCCACGCACTCGCAGGCCAGGTAGAGGTTCTGGCAGAGGTGGCCGGCATCCAGGGCGATCACCTTGTAAGCCGCCTCGCCGTAGCGCCATTCCATCCGTTCGGGCAGCGTGGTCCAGACCAGCACGGCCCCGGCCTCGCCGATGAAATCCTGCCCCAGCGTGGCGTCGGAAATGGCCTGGGCGGCCTCCGGCACGGCGCGCAGGAAGGCCAGTTCGTGGCTCAGGCTCAGGTAGCGGTAGAGGCCGGGGGCCAGACCCGCCACGCGCAGCACCAGCACGTAGGTCTCGAAGGCGTGGCGCGCGCCGGCGGAGGGCGCGGTGCGCAGCACGGCGCGCGTGCCCATCTGCTGGCGGACGCCCTGGGCGCTCCAGAGCAGGAAGGCCAGCTCGTCCAGGCTGAGCGGCTCGTCCGTGAACTCGCGGCGGCTCTCGCGGCCGGCCAGGGCCTTCTCCACCGGCACGGCGCCGATGCCGTTCCACTCGCCGGGCTTGGGCAGCGCCGTGCGCGGTGCCTCCGGCGGGCAGGGCTTCTCGATGGGCGGCGCGCTCTTGCCCAGCTGCTGCGCCGTGTGGCTGAAGTCCTGCTCCAGGCGCACGCGGTCCGTCAAAAACCAGCGCCCCAAGTCCCGATCGATGCGGCTCATCGCGGATCCTCCCGGCTGCTCAGCACTCGCCAAAAGCCCTGCGCACCCGGCGCGGGCAGATTGTCCCACTGGCAGAAGGTACCGATTCCCGGGCCCGGGGCGGGCACCTGGCGCAGGCTGCCGGGGACTTCGCTCCAGGTGGGCGGAGCCAGCCCGGGCGTGTACTCCACGCGCACCCAGCACCCGGCCCGGCACCAGGCGTCCAACTCGGCCACTCCATCGGCCACGCGCAGGGCGGTGATCTCCGTGCGCGCCGCGGGCAGGGCCGCCAGATCGCCGCGCCCGGCGTTGTACTCGGGCACCACGTGACCCACCAGCAGGCTGCGCGTGAAGTCCGAGCTGGAGGCGTAGCGGTAGAGCGCGTCGTGGTGTGACACATCCAGCAGGTGGAGCGCGCCGTCGGCGGGCGCCAGGGGCGAGAGGGCCAGCCCGACGCTCCAGGGCGGCAGGCCGTCCTCCAGATTGGCCGTGTCGTTGAACAGGAGCGTGCGCCGGCCGCTGCGGGGATCCAGCCGCGAGACCTCGCCACCCAGCGCGAAGAGCAGCGAGCCGTCCAGGTCCTGGCAGAGGTCGCCGGTGAGGAAGGCGCCGCCGGGCTCCAGGCCACGCACGGGCATGGGCGCGCCCAGCGGCTGGCCGCTCAGCGGATCGATCTCCAGCAGGGCCGAGCCCGCGCTCTCGAAGACCAGCAGACGACCCGAGAGCAGAAAGGTCGCGCCGCGCACATCCAGGCCCTCCAGCCGCGCGCCGACAGGCGTGCCCGCGGCGGTGGCGGAGTCCAGCTGCAGCAGCGTGGAGCCGCCGCTCTCCACGCGCCAGGCGAACAGGCGGCCCTGGGGGTCCTGCGCCAGGCCGTCGGCGTCCACCTGCGCGCCGGCGACGGTGACGGGCGCCACCGGGCCCCAGCCGCCCGTGGCCTCGTCCAGCCAGAAGAGCAGGGCGGGCGGACCCGAGACCGGGTCGTGGGTCTTCAGGCCCCAGACCAGGGCCTGGGCGGGCGTGCCCAGTGCGAGCAGGAGCAGGGCGCCGGCCAGCGGACGGACGGTGCGCCGCGGGGAGCGGGAGTGGGGATACATGCTGTCCTCGAAGGCTGTGTGTTGTGTCGGGCCACAAGAGACCATTCCCGGCGGGCCGGAGCAAGCGCGAAATGCCCGGCGGCCGCGGCCCTTTGGCGCCACGAACCTACCTTCTTCCCATGGCGAACACACGCGCCCCGGGCTCCGGCGAACCCTACTACCTGCGCAACTTCCTCCTGCTGGCCGACACCGTGCTGGCCCGGGACGGCGCGCTCTTCACGGACGAGGAGCGGGCCCGGCTGGGCTCCGTCCGCGGCCTGCCACTGCCCGCGCGCCTGCTGCTACTGCGGCTGGCCGGGCGGCGCGAGGGCTGGCTGCGCCACAGCCGCCTGCGCTACCCGGAGATCCCGGCGCTGGACGAGGCGCTGGACGAGCTGGAGGCGGCGGGCTGGCTGGAGCGCGCGCCCGCGGCGGGGTCACCGCCGGATGAACTGGCCGCGGGCCTGACCCACGAGGAGTGCCTGCACCTGCTGCGCGTGGCCGGACAGCCCCTGCGCGGCAGCGCCCAGGCCGCCCGCCGGCGCCTGCAGGCCCTGCTGCGTGAGGATTCCCACGCGGAGGGTTTCGTCCAGCTGGGGCTCTGGCCGGCGGACAGCTCGCTGCTCTGCGCCCTGGCCGACCTGGACCAGTGGGTGCGGCTGCGCCAGCACGGGCTCTTCCGGCTGCTGGAACTGCTCTTCTTCGGCAACCGCCACCAGGACCTGCGGCAGTTCGTGGTGACGGAATTGGGCCTGCAGCGCTTCGAGTCCGTCAAGCCGGTCGGGGGAAGGGAGACCGGCGGCTGGATCCACTCCCGGGCCGAGGCCGAGGAGTTGCTGGAGGCCGGCGCGCGGCTGGACCGGCTCCAGGAGGAGCTGGACGAGCTACGCCGGGAGCTGAAGGGCTGGCGGCGCGGGCTGCGCCTGCCGCCCGGACCAGCCCGCCGGGCGCGGGATCTCCTGCGCGCCAGTTGGGAGCTGGCCGCGCCGGCGCAGCTCGCCCACCTGCCGGCGCCCCGCCGGCCCCAGGACGGGGCGGCCCAGCTGCGGCGCACGCGGTTGCGAGCCCTACTGGCGGGCGCTGCCCTGTTGGAGCGGCTGGGACGACCGGGCGCCGCGGCCGCCTGGCAGCGCATGGCCCTGGAACTGGGAGTGGAGGGCCGGCGCCGCGGCGAGACCTGGCTGCGGCTGGTGGTCAATCTGCGGCACAGCGGCCGGCAGGAATCCGCCCAGGCCGCCTGCCGACAGGCGCTGGCCGAGCAGCCCGGTCCGGTGATCCGGCGCGAGCTGGAACAGCGGCTGGGAGGCGCCCGGCCGCTGCGCGAGCCGCCCGTCCTGCGCTGGAGCCAGTTGCGCCACCCGGGTCACGCCGGCGGGCGGACCCTGCTCCAGGCCGAATCCGGGGCCGCGCTCTGCGTGGAGGAACTGGCGCTGACGCGCTTCGCCCACGACGGCTGGCAGGGCCTGCACGTGGAGAATCTGCTGCCCCGCGCGCTGGTGGGGCTGGTGGCCTGGAATCTGATCTTCGCCCCCGCGCCGGGCGCCTTCCTGCACCGCTTCCACGCCGCGCCGCTGGACTGGGGACGACCGGGCTTCCTGGAGCGCCGGGCGGAGGAGTGGCGTCGGCTGCGCACGCGCCTGCTGCGCGAACGCCATCGCGCCGGCGTGCGCGAGCGTCTGCACTCCAAGGCCGGGCTGCAGAATCCGCTGGTCAACTGGAGCGTGTTCCAGCCCGGCACGGAGCCGGGCGGGCACGATCCCGAACGGTGGCGGCGCGGGCTGGAGGTCCTGCTGGAGGTCCTGCCCGGCCGGCCGCTGGCCGAGTTGTGCGAGGGGCTGCTGCGCGAGCCCGGCGAGCTGGGTCACGGCCTGCCGGACCTGCTGCTCTGGCGGGAGGGCGGCCCGGACCGCCCGCTGGAGTGGCAACTGGTCGAAGTGAAGGGCCCGGGGGACCGCCTGTTCCTGGCCCAGCGCCTGTGGCTGGACTGGCTGCTGGAGCGCGGCCTGCCCGTCTCGCTGCTGCTGATTGAAGAGGAGGTCGTCCCCCGCCCGGGCCCGGCCGACTCCGCCGGCGCCTGAACCCGGCATCCCGGCTGGCCACAAGAGAAGGGGCCGCCCTTCCCCAGGGAAAGGCGGCCCGGTTTGTGTCACGGATGCGCGCTCAGCTGCCGGCGGTCACACGGAACAGGCGCAGCTCGTCGTCCAGGATCATCAGCGTCGTCGAGGTGCCGGGGGTCGTCAGCAGCGGCGTCCAGGGTCCGGCCATGGTGGGGGCGCCCAGCACGGTGTAGCTCGTCGCGCCCGCCACCGGCGCCCAGGTCAGGCTCACCTGTCCAGGCGCCGTCCAGGCAATGTCCACCACGGGGGAATCCGGCTGCGGGAAGGGCACAGCCAGGCTGCGCTGTTCTCCCACAGCCAGGGGACCGCTGCTCACCAGCCCGTTCTGTCCCCCGCCACCGACGATGCTCACCTGGGCGTAGTGATCCCCGCCCTGCCCGGTCAGCTGCAGCGTGACCGGCTCCACCAGCGGGCCGAACACCCAGCCCTGCCCGTCGCCGTCGCCGAACCAGCGGCTGTTGGGGATCTCAGTCAGGGTGCCCGTGGCGGCGCTCCAGCCCAGCCGGCGGCCCTGGCCATCCACCACGAAGCCCTCCACCGGATCCAGATGCGCGACCAGGATGTTGCCGCCCACGATGTTGGCGGCAATGTTCGTCGCCGTGGACAAGGTGGTGGCAAACTCCGCGTGCAGGCCGGTGGAGATGTCCTCCGGCCCGAAGGAGGCGCCCAGGATGGTCAGGATCTCCTCCTGCACCTGGGTGTTGAACAGCATGCCGCAGTGGCTGACGTCCTCCAGGGTGTTGACGTTCCGCGTGTAGGGACTCAGCGTCACCCGGGCGTCGCCCACGAACTGCTCCATGGAACTGATCAGCGGCACCGTGCCGTCGCCGGCCACGGAGGGGATCAGGTCCTCGTACCACAACTCGCCAGGCAGGGCGTCCCGGGAAGCGAAGGCGTCGAAGGAGACCAGCGCGTTCTCGCCGCCCGCCTCGCCCAGCCGCTCCACCACCAGGCGCGGCGTGGCCTCACTAGTGGCGTGGATCACCGTGGTCTGGGCGTGGTCGGCGAAGGAGTTGGGATCGCCGTTCAGCTGGAGGTCCAGTCCCGCGTTGAGATCAAGGATCAGGCCGTTGCGCAGCTCCGGGATGGCGTTCACATCCTGGAAGCCCGCACCCGTGTCCAGGAAGGGGAAGGTGGCCAGCAGCGAGTGGATGGTGGGCACGTAGGCGCGCAGGAAGCAGACCTTCAGGTCCTCACCGCAGGCCAGCAGGGACTGCAGGTCGATGTCGCCGTCGGGGCCGCTCACCACCGCGCCGTCCAGCACTTTCTGGAAGGCCAGGTTGATCATCTTGGAGAGCACCAGCTGGAAGGAGACGTCCACGCCCCAGTCGTCGTGCAGGGGGTTCCAGACCTTGGAGGCGCCGCGGTTGGGCACCCCCACCATGATCAGTTTGCGCACCTCCGGCAGGCGCCGCCCGTCGGGCAGCAGGCCGCCCCGCGCCGCGCTCTGCAGGTAGGCCCGGGCCACCAGTCCGCCGGTGGAGTGGGCGATGAGGTCCACTTCCCGCAGGGTGTCGCCGGGGTGGGCGGTCTCCCAGGCATCCATGGCCTGCATCAGCCAGTAGCCCAGGTAATCCACCCCGTACTCGAAGCCGCCGTCGGTGATGGCGGCGGCGCTGAGGCCGCTGACTACGCCATCGAAGACGCCGTCCACGGGCGCCGGCGTGACACGCCAGTCGTAGGTGGCGGCGAACAGGTCCTCGCCCGGGGTGTAGCCGGCGTTGTCCAAGGTCTGCAGCAGGTCATCGTAGAAGTGGCCCAGCGGATCGATCTGCATTCCGCTGGGATGGATGCCCCGCTGGAACAGCCACGGGCCCAGGTCGTTCTCGTCGGCCGCATAGGTGGCGGCGATGCCCGGCAGCACCAGCACGGGCGGACGGGTCTCGATGGGAGTGAGCAGCACGGCCTGACCCAACCAGGTGTCGTTGCAGACGATCTGCCCGCGGTCATTGATGCCCACGGCGCTGCTCAAGTGAAGGCCCAGGGCGGGATCCACCAGCTCGTTCAAGTCGGTCATTACGCCGTCCTCCCAGAGGAAGGCCGTTGTGTTGTCCATGGCCGAGCCCACCACCTGGCCGCGGTTGTTCAAGGCCAAGGCTTGATCAAAACCGACGACGCCGTCAAGGAGACCCAGGTCCACCAAGGAGCCGTTGTCAAAGAGCACGGCCGCAGTTCCCAACCAATCGCGGACATCCCCCCCACCGCCGCAATAGGCATCGTTGCGCGCCGAATGGCCCACCGCCTGTCCCAGGTCGTTGATGGCCAGGGCTTGGCTGCCGCTTGCCATGCCCAGCATGCCCAAGGGTACCGGGCCAGGCCAGATGGCGCCCTGCCCCACCCAACCGGTCACCCCATCCGCGCAAACCATTTCCTCGACCACCGTACATGTCACCTGGCCGATCCTGTTGATGGCCGAAGCGCCGCTGAATTCTTGCACGACGAAGAGAGTACCCGCGTTGTCCCATGCCACGGCGTGACGGACATCGGAGCTCTCCACTTGCGCCACGCCGCAGACCATACCGTGGTTGTTGATGCCGCTAGCCCAACTGGTGATGCCGCCCAGGGTTTCCAGTTCGGTGAAGACGCCGTTCGCCCACTTGAAGGCCTGGCCCTGCGAGGTGAACACCGGCACGTCGCTCCAGCCCGCCACGTGGCCCGAGTCGTTGATGGCATAGCCCCTGGAGGACAGTCCGTAGAGCCCGCCCAGGATGGAAACCTGACCATCGGTCCAAACAGCCGCCTGGATCAGCCCGTCGGCATTGGCTGCGGATCCCACCACTTGGCCGGACTCGTTGATTCCCGCCGCCAGCGAGTACGAGTAAGGTCCCCCTGAGGGCAACACCGTGACCTCATAGCGAATCTCCGCCGCGCTCGTGGCGACCAGCAACGCCAGGGCCGGCAACATGAGACTGCTGCGCAGGCGCGGCAGGGCACATGGGGCCGTGGGGCAATCAATCGTCCGACGCATCCTGTTTCTCCTGATCGGCTGTGAGGAAGGTGCAGGATCCAAGGGCCGCAAGAATACGTTCGAAGATGTTGTCCGTCAACCTCTTTACTGTCTATTGCTTAACACTCGCGCGGATGGTGGGCGAGACCCGCGCAGGCTGGCGCGGCCGTGCGGGCGCAGAGCGAAAACGGCCGCCCTCCCCGGCGGGAAGGCGGCCGTGTGGGAGCCGATTGGCAGGCGATCAGTTGTGGGCCACCACCTGGAACAGGCGGCGTTCGTCCGTGGCCACGGGCAGCGCCAACGACAGGGCCGGCGTGTCCAGCAGCAGGGTCCAGGGGCCGCCCACCAGGCTGGCGGAATAGACGAAGTAACCCGTGGCTTCGGGCACAGCCGGCCAGCTGAGCTGCACCTGCCCGCCGCCCTGCAGGGCGATGTTGACCTGGGGCGTGGGCAATTCGGGCGCGGGCAGCACCGTCAGGCTGCCCGTCAGCTGGGTGAGGTTGTGCTGGGGGCTGTCGTCCGTCACCAGCAGGGTCCAGGCCAGGGTGCCCGCCGCCGCCTGGGCCGGCAATTCCAACAGGTACTGGCCCGGCGCCTCTAGCAAGGCCGTGCCGGGCTGGGTCGGTCCGCCGTCCAGGCTGCAGGCGAGGACGACGGTCTGCAGGTCGCAGGGGTCGCCGGCCGAGACCTGGGCCTGCGCCGCCACGCCGGCCTGCAGCGTGGCCGGGAAGGGAGCGAGCAGCTCCACCAGGGGCGCGCCGGCGTCGCTGCCGCAGGGATCCACCACCTGCACGGTCCGGGTGAGCACCGCTTCGTTCTGGTTGACCGAGGCGTCGTAGACGTAGACCGTGAGCGCCACGCTGGTCCCGTAGGGCTGGGCCGGCAGCTGGCAGGCGAACAGGTCCCCGCCCACGTGGGAGGCGTTCTCGAAGAGCATGCCGCCGCCGTCGAGCTGGTAGCCCACCTGGACCTCCAGGATGCCGCAGGGATCGCTGGCGCTGACCTGCACGTCGATGGGCGCGCTGTCGCTGCCGAGATCGCCCACGGGGGCCAGCAGGGCCGCGCTGGGCGCGTCGAAATCCAGATCGCAGGGATTGACCACCACGAAGGTGTGGCTCACGGAGGCGAGGTTGGAGTTCTGGTCCAGGGCCACGATCTGGTAGTTCACCACCGAGCCGAAGGCCTGGGGCGGGATGGTCCCGTTGTAGGTGCCGCTGACCAGGGTCATGAGCTGGCTGGTCCAGCTGCCGCCGCCCACCTGATGGCGCAGGGTCACGCTGCTCACCGTGCAATTGTCGGTCACCGTCGCCGTCACGGGATAGGGCGTGCTGTTGTTGTTGGTGTTGCCCAGGGCCGCGTGGACGATCACGGGACTCACCAGGTCGCTGGCGCAGGAGTTGCCCGAGGCGGCCAGCACGGCCTGGTGGGCGTTCATCCGGCCCCAGCCCGTCTGAGTGTCCCAGCCCGCGCTGCCCAGATCGTCCGCCGTGTCGTCGATCATGTCGTAGATCTGCTGGGCCGACAGGTTTGCGTTCAGGCCCTTCATCAGGGCGGCCACGCCGGCCACCTGGGGCGTGGCGCCGGAAGTGCCGTTCATGTCGGAGATGTAGGACGTGTTCGAGGTGTTGGTGGCGCTGCGCAGCAGCACGCCGGGGGACAGGACATCCAGCCCCGTCCCGTAGTTGCTGCCCCACCAGCTCTCGCCGTCGCAGGAGGACGGACTCTTGCGCTGGTTGCAGGGCGAGAGGGCGCCCACGGCGAAGGAATTGGTGTAGCGCGCCGGATAGCTTAAGGTGCCGGAGTTCTCGTTGCCCGCGGCGCAGACGACGGGGATGCCCGCGCTGTAGGCCGCATTGACGGCCGTGTTGAAGGAGCTGTTGTAGGAGCCGCCACCCAGGCTCATGCTGATCACGTCCGCGCCGTGGGAGCGGGCCCAGTCCATGCACTGGATGATGGCCGAATCGGTGCCCTCGCCCGCGGCGTTGAGGCCCTTCATGGGCATGATGCGCGCGTTCCAGTCCACGCCGGCCATGCCCGAGCTGTTGTTGGTGCTGGCCGCCGCCAGGGAGGCGCAGGCCGTGCCGTGCATGTGGTCGTCGCTCGGCGTGGCGTCGTTGTTCACGAAGTCATACCCGGCGACGATCTTGGCGGACAGGTCCTGGTGCGTCAGGCGCACGCCCGTGTCGATGATGGCGATGGTGATGCTGTTGGAGCCCGTGAAGACGTCCCAGGCCAGTTCGGCGTCGATGTCGCAATCGTTGGTGTAGCCGCCGGTGCCCAGATTGCGCAGGCCCCACTGCCCGTTGAAGTACTGGTCGTTGGGCGTCACCATGATCCGCTCGATGTAATCGAACTCGGCCCACTCCACTTCCGGGCGCGCGGCCCAGGCGGCCTGCTCGAGCTTCAGGTCCGTGCCGGGCGCCAGGTCGACGAGCACGTCGCGATCCAGCCCCGCCTCGCGGGCCACGGCATCCAGGTCGTGCTGAATCAGCGGCCGGCTGCTCCGCAGGCCGCGGTCCTGGCCGAAGCTGGCCAGCGCGGGGACAGCGTCCAGCTCGGCGCGGTCGGCGCGCGTGGAAGCCAGGGCCTCGCTCTTCAGCCGGATCATCAGCCGGCCGGCCACGGCCTGGTAGCCATCCACCGTGACGGTCGGGATGCTGGAGACGCTGGGGGTCAACGCCGGGTTCGGGGCGGATCCGTGGGCGGTCAGGACGGCCGCCAGCAGGAACGCGGAGGCTGTGAGGCGCATGAAGCGTCCTTCCATATGGGCATGACCGCGCGAGCGGGCGCGGGGCCAAGCAGGGTAGATGTTCTTCGATTGGGTTGGACCGGGGAAGGGTAGGGCTTGAAGACTGAAGCTGCAACCCTAAACAGGCTGCGATTTCAATCGGCGGGGAGCTGTCCGATCGGGTGGACGGCAGCCTCTGCCCAGTGAATTCTGTCTGTGGACAACGAGGGACGGCGCGGGACCGGGCGTCCAGTTTCCGCGGGGAATCGAAGTGGGCCGGACCCGGCGGCGATCTCGGGGACCGGAGGGCTGGACGCCCGGGAAAAGACCGGCCTTCCGGCCGCCGATAACGGGAACGAAACCGGGGGCGCAAAGCTTCTCCCCGGGGCGGGTGGGGGGTCAGTGGGAGGGCGGAACCCTGCAGTCCAGCAAGCTCGACACTCCGGCCCGCCCGCCGGTCCGCGACCACTCCACCCTTGCCCCGTTCCAGCGCCGCCTTGCATCTCAAGGCGCAGTTCCCGATTGTAAGCGCCGTCAAACGGAAGCATCGACCCCCATCGTGCCCGACTTTCAAACGAAAAACAACCAGATGCGCGCCACCTGCGTTCGCCTTTGCCTGGCCTTGTTCACCCTGTCCTCCGCCGTGGCCGGAGTGCCCGCGCACGTCCCGGGCCGGCTGGCCATCGAACTGGCGACGGTTCCCGCGGGACCGGACCAGCCTCCCGCCGCGCTGCAGTCCTGGCTCAAGGAGCGCCGGCTCGGACTGCGGGCCCACTTCCCCGCCAGCGCCGGCAGCCGGCTGTGGAACCAGGGGCGACTGGGGGCTTGGTGGCTGGTGGAGACTCCGCTTGAGCGCGACATCCCGGCGCTCTGCGACAGTCTGGCCCGCCTGCCGGGCGTGCGTTCGGCGGTGCCCGACTGGGTGACCCACGCCAGCACGACGCCCAACGATCCGCTCTTCCCCAACCAGTGGGCCCTGCATAACACGGGACAGGCCCGCACGTCCCAGGGGCAGTCCATCGGCACGCCGGGGCTGGACCTGGGCATGCTCACCGCCTGGGATCTGAGTCCCGAGGCCCGCAGCCCGCTGGTGGCCGTGCTGGACTCGGGCGTGGATCCCAACCACCCGGAGTTCCACGAGCGCCTGCTGCCGGGCTTCAACTTCCTGACCAACCTGCCGGGCGCCGTGGACGACAACGGCCACGGCACGGCGGTGGCCTCGCTGCTGGGCGCGCTGGTCGACAACCAGACCGGCCTGGCCGGATTGAGCCGCCAGGTGCGGATCCTGCCGCTGAAGGTCTTCAACAGCATCGGCATGGGCAGCGCCAGCGCGCTGGCCAACGGCCTGAACTACGCCCTTCAGTTAGATATGGACGTGGCCAATTTTTCCGGCGGCATGGCCCAGGACTACGGTCCGGCCAGCGCCGTGATCGAGGCGGGACGACTGGAGGGCATGTGGGTGGTGGCCGCCGCGGGCAACTCGGGCGACAATGAACTGGAGTTTCCCGCCCGCCATCCCCTCTGCGTGTCGGTGGGCGCCATGAGCCCCTGCGGCGAGCCCAAGACTGCCGCGAGCTGCGACGGCGAGACCTGGTGGGCCAGCAATACCGGCACCGGGCTGGACCTGCTGGCCCCCGGCGTGCGACTCACGGCGGCCGTGATGGGTGGCGGCTATCGCAGTGACTTCAACGGCAGCTCCGCCGCCTGTGCCTATGCCAGCGGCGCCCTGGCCCTGCTGCGCGCCGCGGATCTGACGGCCACCCTGGACGAGATCGAGAGCGCCGTGGAGGAAACCGCCCGCGATCTGGGCACGCCGGGCTACGACCTGAGCAGCGGCCACGGCCTGATCCAGGTGGATCGCGCCCTCTTGCGTCTGGTGCCCCTGCGGGTCAACGGGCTGGTCATCCAGCGCCAGGGCGGCCGCGTGCGCCTGAGTTGGAACAACCTGCCCATGGCCCTGCGCTACCGCGTGGAGGCCCGCGGCCTGGCGGACGACGCCTTCCGCGGCATCGCGGAAACCACATCCACCAACTGGCTCTCCGGCCCCCAGGAGCTGGCGCTGCCCGGCCGTCAGTACCGCGTGGTGGCGGTCCTGTCCGACCAGAGCCTGGACGACAACCTGGAGTAGGCCGCGCGCCTCCTCCCCGCCCCCCTCAGGCAGCGAGAACCGCCCAAGGGACTCACTCGCGGGCCGGGAATTCCGCCGTTCCGGCGGCAGGCTGGTCCGCGGCCAATTGCAGGCCTACGTGCCGGTAGTAGAGGCGCAGGTATTCCAGCGCCAGGCCGGTGGGCACGGAGTCATAGGTGCCCAGGTGGGCGTTGCTGAATCCGTCTGCCAAACCCGAAACCACCAGCCGGCCCCGCCCCACCGCGACCTCCGTTGCCAGCGCCTGGCCCATCCGGTCCCACACAAAGGGCCGGCCGCCTTCGACGCTCAGCGCCTCGTCCACCCAGACCGAATCCCCCGGGGAATCCAGCGCCACGGCCTGCTGCTGCACCAGCCGCGTGCCGAATCCCACGCCGTAGGGCGCCAGCCAGGCGTTGAGACCGGCCGTGTACTGCGAGGGCCGCAGCGCCACCAGCAGGGTGCCGCCGCGCTCCAGGAAGGCGCGTTGCTCGGCCTGGGCGGCGGCGCCGGGCACGCGGGCCGGGTTGAGCACGATGTGCAGGCGGCTCTGGGGGGGAATGCTGCCCTGGGTCAGCACGGGCAGGAGGCCGGAGCGGTGCAGCCAGATGAAGAAGGTCTCGACGTTGCGCGGGTCCAGCGGGTCCAGCTTGTCTTCCAGGGGGAACTTGACCTGGGAGAGCGCGGCGTCCAGACTGGCCGCGGGCAGCGGGCGCCGCAGCTCGGGCGGCACGGGACGGCCCAGCGCGCGCAGCGCGGGCAAGGTGAACAGGGCGGCCAGCAAGGCCAGCGGCACCCAGTCCCGGCCCGCCAGCCGGCGCCCGAGGGCCAGCCAACCGCAGAGCAGCAAGCCGCCCAGTCCAGCGAGCCAGGTCCAGGGCAGGGCCGAGTTGCGCCGGTTCAGCCAGTCCAGGGCGGCCAGCAGCTGCTCCAGCCGCCCGGGCCAGAACACGGCGAAGTTGGAGTAGGTGGTGGAATCGGTGAAGCCGAGCACGCGACCGCGGCCCACCCGCGTGGAGGCCAGCTGGATCAGCCGCCCGAAGCGCTGTTCGGCGCGGGGCGGGTGGGGGTTGAAGAAATTGCTCTCGTGGTAGCAGACCAGCGCGGAGCCCGCCTGGGCGCCGGCCATGGCCACGCGCGTGCCCCAGCCCGGCCGGATGGAGCACGAGGTCAGGAAGCGGTACTGGGCCAGCCCGGCCACCGCCGGGTGGGGCAGCGGGCTCTCCTGCCGCCAGAGCTGGTCGGAGCGCGACCAGAGGCTGAAGACCGCGTCCGAGTTGAAGGTGAAGCCCAGCGGCTCGGCCACCTGGTTCAGCCACGTGCTCATGCCAAAAATGTTGGTGTGGTCGCTGATCAGATAGAGCCCGCCCCCGGCCCGCACGAACTCGTGCACGGCGGCGATCTCCTCTGCGGCGTAGGGCCGGGTGGGCGTCTTGAGGACCAGCACGTCCGTCTGCGCCAGCCGGGCGGGGGTGAGCGGGTCGTGGGTCACGGTCAAGTCGTAGTACTGGGCCAGCAGGCGCCCCAGCCCGTGGTAGTTGTAGGTGCTCTTGCTGCCGAACACGTCAGGGGTCATGGGCGTCTCCACCCACTCCCAGTCGCTGTGCCCGTCGTCGATCAGCAGCCGGCCGGCCTTGGCCTGGCCGCGGTCCTCCCCCAGCAGCCCGGCCGTCAGCAGGATCAGACCCGTCAGGCCCAGGGCCAGATCCAGGCCGCGGCGCCGGCGTGACACAGCAGGACGCGGGACGGGCGGCGCCGAGGGGGCGGCGGGCAACAGGCGCGCGGCCAGCCAGAGCGGCGGCAGGCCGGCGGCGATCCAGAGCAATGGCTGCCAGGGAAGCTCAAAGAAGCCCAGCCCGGCGCCCACCTGGCAGAGCCAGAGAAACACGGTCCCCAGCCAGAGCTGACCCAGAACCAGGGCCGCCGCCAGCGCCGGCAGACGGCGCGGCCGCCCGGCCCACCAGGCCAGCGCCAGTCCCGCCAGCAGCAGCTGGATCACGAAGCCCGTCCACTCGGGTGCCAACGGGAAGGGCTGGTGTTCCACCGGCGTCTGCAGCACCAGCGATCCGTCCTGGAGCGCCACCTGGAGCCCGGCCAGCCGCCCCGTCAGCCAGGCCGCCCAGCCCGCCGGCGGCCAGGATTCGAACATGGCCAGCAGCAGCTGGAGGGGTCCGCTGAGCAGGGAGCCCAGCAGGAAGAGCAGACCCGCGCGCCGGCCGGCGGCCGCCACCCGCCCGGCTCCGGCGTGACGGAGCAGTCCCGCCAGTCCGCCCAGCAGCAGGAGCGCCAGTCCGGGCCGCCAGGCCCCGGGCAGGAGGAACGCCAATCCGGCGGCTGCCAGGGCTGTCCAGGCCGCAGGCCCGCGTGCGCCCGTGGGCGCAGGAGCGGCCAACCCCAGCAGCAAGGCCAGTCCTGCCAGGATCCAGCAGGCCGTCCCCGAGCCGGGCGGCAGGGTCAGGACAGGTTGGGCCAGCAGCACGGCGGCCAGCGCCAGGTAGTCCGCGTGGCGGCGCAGCAACAGGGCACGGGGGGTCATGGGCGGACTCCTCCGCTGCCCGCCGCCTCCGGCCGGGCGGGGTTGAGGCCCAGCACCTGCAAGGCCCAGCGCGTGTGGGGCGGCAGCTCCGCCGCGGCAACCGGCGCCGGCGGGGGACCGGCGACGGGCCGGGGTCGATCGGTTGGCGGGAGGGCGGCGGAGGCCGCGCCCGCCTCCACCCGGGCCTGATACTGGCGCTTTGCCGGGCTGGGGATCAGGCGCGGCGTCCCCACCTGCATGCGCCGGAAGCGCGTGGCCGTGCTTTGCCAGATGCCGGCCCGGCCCTCGTCATCCAGGGCCCAGCGGCTGAAGGCGCGCTCGTCGCCGATCACGATCACGCGGCCCGCGCCCAGTTTCCGCTCCAGCACGATGGGCAGGCCCCAGCAGGCCACCAGGGTGTCCGCCCCGCCCCGCAGGTCCTGGACATCCCAGGCCTCCCAGAAGCGGAAGTCGGTTCCGCGCTGAGGTGAGCGTGCCTCCGCGGCGGAGCCCAGCGGCGTCTCCCCCAGCCCCAGACCGAAGGCGGCCAGCAGGCCGCGCAGTCCGGCGGCGCGCCGGCCGTCACCGGCAATCACCAGTCGTCCGCCCTGTTCCACGTACTGCGCCAGCAGCCTCTGTTCGTGACGCGAATAGGCGCGCGCGCTGCCGGCG
Organism: Candidatus Delongbacteria bacterium; assembly: GCA_041675285.1. Classification (NCBI taxonomy): domain Bacteria; phylum Candidatus Delongiibacteriota; species Candidatus Delongbacteria bacterium. The sequence goes on along the minus strand of JBAYTZ010000016.1, from coordinate 69,611 downwards.
ATGAGCAGGGCGCGGCTGCCCGCCAGGCTGGCGGCGTCCAGCTCATGCAGGGCCAGAGGCAGCCCGCCCGCCAGAAAGGTGTTCCGCACCAGCGCGCTCGGACTCCAGTCGTGATCCGGCGGATGCCACCACGAGGGTTGGTGGGAGTGGTCGATCCAGACGATTCCCCCACGGGCCGCCGGCGCGGGCGGCGGCGTGTCCGGCGCGCGCAGGGGCCAGGCCAGCAGGGGCAGCAGCAGGGCCGTCACCGCCAGCTCCTGCCGGGGGGGCAGGCCGCGCAAGACGGGCCAGAGGGAGGCCAGCAGCAACGCGAGCAGGGCCAGCCGCAGTCCGCGCTGGTCCTGCCAGGTCCGGCCTTCCAGCCGTCCGCTCAAGTTGAGGTAGAAGGGCCAGACCAGTGGGTTGTTGAGCGACATCAGCGGGGACTTGTCGCCCAGCACCACCAGCAGGCCCTTCCCCACGGGTTCCGCGGCCAGCAGCGGCACGCTGCCCAGCCGCTCGCCGGGGTCGGGCCGCGTGTTGCCCAGCCGGCCGCGCGGATTGGAGGGGTCCCCTGTGTCGGCGAAGGCCAGGCAGCCGGTGACCAGGGGCATGGCCGGGAAGCGGACATCCAGCGAGGCTCCGATGCTCGCGCCCAGGTGCTGGCTGTCGCGCAGGCCCGCCGTGGCCGGAGAGGCGTGGAAGCGCAGATCGTGGCCCCACTGCCAGCCGTTGAGGGAGGGGATGGCGCTGTCGTCGCGGAGCTTGATGTGGTAGTCCTGGAGCAGCGAGCCCATCCCCACGCCGATGCCGTGGACGTGGGTGTGCTCGCCCACGGCGATCAACACGCCGCCCGCTTCCAGCCAGCGGCGCAGGGCGGCGCGCAGCTCCGGCGCCAGGGGCTGGTCAGGCTGCACGACGAAGAGCACGCGGCAGGCCGGACCGGCCGTCAGCGCCGCGTCATTCAGCACCTCCACGTGGGCGCCCCAGGTCCGCAGCACGGCCAGCAGGCCGCCCAGCCGGGGCGCGGCGCCGTCCTCCTCCACCGGCAGTTCGGCGGACCAGAGCCCGGCCTGGCGGATGCCCACAGCCACGCCGTCCAGCCGGGCGGGCGGCGGCGTCAGACAGAGCGCCAGACCCAGGGCCGCGCCCGCGGGCAGCAGCAGGGCCGCAATGAAAGGTCCCCGACCCGAAGCGCCGGATGACTGGCCACAAAGGGCCGGTTCCCCCGCCAGCTGATCCAGCAGAAAGAAGAGGAGGAACAGCAGCAGGGGAATCCAGCCTTCGAGCCGGTCGGGCGTGGCCCAGCCCAGCCGCCAGGCTTGGCTGAGCAGCAGCCAGTGCAGGATCAGCGCGCCACCGGAAGTCCACAGCCGCCGCGCGCCGCCTCCACCCAGCCACTGCAGGGCCGCGCGCAGGAGGAAGAACAGCGGGATGTGCAGCAGAGGCCCTTCTCCCAGCCGCAGCGGCCGGCCGGCGAGCTGCGCAAGCAGGTCGGACTGGACCCGGGCCAGTCCGTCGAAGAGGAAGTAGGCCTGGGGAATCCAGAGCGCCAGACCCAATCCGCAGACCAGCAGGGCCAGGCGCGCGAGGAAGGCCGCGCGGCGGGCGCCGGGTTCCAGCCAGACCAGCAGCGCCAGACCCAGTCCCAAGGCGGCGGCGCGGGCGGGCACGGGCAGCAGGGCGGCCAGCAGCGGCACCGGCAGCAGGGCGGCGTGGCGCCAGGCCAGCGGCCGGTCGGCGAGCAGGAGAGCCAGACCCGCCGCGGCCAGCAGGATCGTGGGCAGGGCGCCGGTGGCGCCATGAAGGGGTGGCAGCAATCCGCCGGCCAGCAGCAGGGCCGCGCTCAGGCAGGCGTCGCCCGCCACCGCGCTCAGACCCATCCCGGGGCCGCTCTCCTGGCGGAATCGCATGCCGTCCTCCTGTCGCTCCGTGCAGGTCGAGGTAACGAAGCAGAGGCCGGACGGGCCGGCCTCTGCCAGGTTCATCACATCGGAGGCTGACGCATCACTTCACCAGCAACATCTTGTTGCGCAGCGTGCCCTGCTCGGTCTCCAGCACGTAGAGATAGACGCCGGAGGGCAGGTTGCTGCCGTCGAAGAGCACGCGGTTCGTGCCGCGGGACACCATCCCGTTCACCAACTCACGCACCATCCGGCCGCGCAGATCGTAGACCAGCAGCCGCACCTGACCCGTCTCGGGCAAGGAGAAGCTCAGGGTGGTGAAGGGGTTGAAGGGATTGGGCTGGGCCTCGCCCAGCTCCAGGCCCACCGGCTGGTCGTCCGCACCCACCACCGGACAGGTGGCCGGATCGGTCGTGCACCACATCGGGTCGGTGGAGCACCAGTTGGGATCCGTCGCGCACCAGGTCGGGTCCGTGGCGCACCAGCTGGGATCCGTGTTGCACCAGGTCGGGTCCGTGGAGCAGTAGGTCGGATCCGTCGCACACCAGTTGGGATCGGTGGCGCACCAGTTGAAATCCGTCGCGCACCAGGTGGGATCGGTGGCGCAATAACTCTGGTCCGTGTTGCACCAGGTGAAATCCGTCGCGCACCAGGTGAAGTCCGTGGCGCACCAGTTGGGATCTGTGGCGCACCAGGAAGGATCCGTGGGCACGCAGCCCCACGCCGGATCCGTGGGGATGCAACCCCACGCCGGGTCCGTCGGCGGGCAGCCCCACGCCGGATCTGTGGGAATGCAGCCCCACTGCGGATCCGTCGGCGCGCAACCGTGGGCGGGGTCTGTGTCGATGCAGCCCCAGGCCGGATTGGTGTGACACCACTCGATGTTGGTCTGGCAGGTGATGGGATCCGTCTGGAAGCACCAGGTGGGACTGGTGTCGCAGCCGATGGCCGGGTTGGTGGGGCACCAGGCATAGTCCGTGGCGCACTCCACTGGATCCGTCACCTCCCGCTGGGGCTGGGCCGCAGCGGCCCTGCCCGGGTGCGGGGCGACGGCCCGGCCCACCTGCGTCAGGCCGCCCTCGTAGCGGGCCACCGTGGCCTTGGTCTGGTACTGGTACAGCGGTGACGCGGTGTCCGCCAAGGCGGGTAGCGTGAAGGCCAGCAACACGCCGGCCCCGCACCATCGTCGCACCGAGGTCGTACAGCTAGGGATCATGATTGTCTCCTCTCTTGAATCGGATTCATGTCATGCCGGCGCGTCGGGTCCCGTGGAAGGGGTTCGCCAGTCGACATGTGGGTCCTGATGCTGTGTGGGTCCGGTGTGAGTGACGGGGCGAGTATTGAGAAGTCCGCCCCGCAGGTCAACAGGAACTTGCTCGTTCCAAAAAATAAACGGCTTGTTTGTGAACCGTCTCCATCCGGTGGACGCCCAATGAAAAAGGGGTCCGCGGGGACCCCCAAGTCGTACATCCGGCTGCAGCATCAACCGATACCGAAGGGGGGACTTGAACCCCCACGTCCTTGCGGACAACAGATTTTGAGTCTGCCGCGTCTACCATTCCGCCACTTCGGCGCAGGGCCAAGATAGGGCTCAGGCCCGGGAAAATCACCTGGGAGCGGCGGGTGGAGCCGGCCCGACATCCGTGCCAATCCCGCTGCGGAGTGGCTTCGGATAGCTACGGATTTTCTACAAGAGACGCTCCAAATGGTTCCGCAATGGTGTGCTTTCCCTTGATCGCCGGACCGGGAACGCTACCTTGTCAAGCGTGTAACACGACTGACTTCCGCTGGGAGGATCCATGAAACGAATCGCGGCGGCCCTGCTGGGCGGCTGGTTGCTGGCGGGCGTCGGAACCCAGGCCCGGGCCGAACACCCGGATCTGGGCTGGCTGACCTACACGGGCGCCGGCTCCTGCGCCTCGCCCTGCCACGTGAGCGGCGACTGGAGCATGGAGGAAACGGCGCGCCAGTTCACGGGCAGCGTCCACTTCCAGTGGAAGGCCGACCTGCCGGCCAACTCCGTCTTCGATCCGGACGGCGGCACCGTGACAGGCCAGCTGGGCACCCTCAACCGCCTGGATCCCTTGAGCGGCACCCTGGCCCTGACCGACTGGATCTCCACCCGGCAAGCCTCCAATCCGGCCCTGCCCGGCGGCGAGTCCGCCGGTTGCGCGCGTTGTCACACCAGCACGGGGCGTGTGGAGCCCGGCTCTCTGGACACCGAGGCCTGGCGCGGGGTGGACTGTCTGATCTGCCACGCCGGCATCTACCAGGTGGCGGGCCAGCCCCTCAGCGACGCCTCCCGGCGCCGCGTGCTGCTGGACCCCACCTCCCCCACGGGACACAAACTGGAGCTGCCCGCCGGCGAGGACCTGTCCGTCAGCTCGCGCTCCATCACGGCCCGCCCCAGCAGCGCGGCCTGTCAGCGCTGCCACGCCTCCGCCGACGCCGGGCGCCAGCGCCGGGGCAGCCACGATTTCCTGACCAGCGACACCCACGCCGGCAGCCTGTCCTGCGTGGACTGCCACCAGAGCGAGGGCCACCGCTTCGCCGGACGCCCCCAGGTCTCCCAGTGGGCCGTGGAGCGCGCGGGCAGCACGGCGGCCAACCTGATCCGCTGCGCGACCTGCCACAGCGCCACGGGCCAGGCCGCCCGGCCGGACTTGGAGATTCCCATCCCGCAGCACGGCGGCATCCCGGCCACGCACTTCGTCCGGCTGGCCTGCGAGGCGTGTCACATCGCGGACACCCGCGGCCTGAACCTGGTCTCCTACGAGCAGCTGGTCCGGGAGACGGAGAACGGCCGCTTCCTGCGCTGGGCGCCCCTGACCAGCGGGCAGACCACGCCGCACATCCCCGACTATCTGTGGTCCAACGGGACCATCTGGAGCGACGACAGCCCGCGCGGCTTCAGCCAGACCTTCAACAACAAGGTCACGCCCTTTCACCGGCTGGAGGCCCGCGTGCCCGTGGACAACCTGACGGGGCGCCAACTGCCGCTGGACTTGGCGGTCATCGGCGACGCGGACAGCCTGATGAGCAACTTCACCACCCAGCCGGAGGACACGCTGGCGCTGCTGGACCTGGCGGTGCGGCGGGGCGTCCACCTGGCCGCGGCGGCGGACGCCACCGCCTGGGGCGGGCTGGTGAATCCCGACGGCGACTACACGGGCAGCTGGCGCTGGGAGAGCACCACGCAGCACTTCCCCGTCCAGCACGGCACGCGCAGCGCCACGGCCACCCTGCAGTGCACGCACTGCCACGGCACCACACGCCTGGACTGGGAGGCGCTGGGCTTCAACGGCGATCCCTACATCGTGTCCGTGGGCGACGAGCCGCGGCCCGGCACTTTCTGGCTGGGGCCCTGCCGGCCGAACCCCTTCAACAATTCGACCATCGTGCCCTTCCAGCTGGAGCAGCCGGGCCGGGTGGACCTGAGCGTGCACGACCTGCAGGGACGGCGGGTGCTCACCGTCCTGGCGGACCGGCCCATGACGGCGGGCCGCCACGAGGTGCAGATCGGCGCCGAGCGCCTGCCCAGCGGCGTCTACATGTACCGGCTGCGCGCCGGCCAGCGCGAGCAGACGGGCAAGATGCTGCTGATCAAATAGAGCCCGCGGATCGAATGCATCACGCCCCGTCCGGCGCAATCCGGGCGGGGCGTTTTCTTGGTTCTCCAGATTCCGTTTCAGGTCGTGGTTGGGCCGGGGTGGCAGGATTGGACAAGCGAGTTCAGCCGCTGCAGGTTTCAGGAGGCCGGTTCCGCAACAGGACCCGCACGCCCAGCTCGGTGCAGCCATTGGCGGCGAACACCCGGCGCATGGGGAGATTCTCCACGGGCGTGGACCCGATGTAGCGGCGGGCGCCACGTTCGCTCAAGTGACGCAACCCGCGCGCATGGAGGATCCGGCCCCACCCACGCCCCCGCCAGTTCGGCAACAGGCCGATCCAATACAGGGTGCCCTCGTGCGGCGAATCCGGAAACAACTGGGGCAGCACCAGCCCCACGACGTCGCCCCGGTGACGCACTACGTGCCAGGCATCCCGGTCCAGCGCGGACCCGGCCAGCTCAAGCAACTCCTGGAACCCACTTCGGGCTTGGGCGAGGCCATCCGGGCTGGGCGAGCCCGGTTCCAGGCCGGCCAGCACCTCGACGAAGGCCGGCTCGCCGGCGTCCCGCAGAGTGAGATAGTCGAAGGGATCGGGTTCGGCGGGTTGGAAACCGACGAGGTCGCGCTCCACGTAGAGCTTGCGTTCGTGGACCTGGAAGCCCTCCGCCAGCAGCAGGTCCAGTAGATCCTGTTCCTCCGGCCGCTCCCAGCACAGGCCCTGCACCTCGTGCGCCGCGTGTTGATCGCAAGTGTAACGGATCAACGCGCGGCCCACCCGTTCACGCTGACTGGCCTGCGGAACGGCCAGGCCCAGCAGCAGACACAAGCCGCTGTGGGGGAGTTGCAGGCGCAGGCGCCCCACGCAGCGCCCTTCCTCCCAGGCCAGCAGGCGGCAGGCAGGATCTTCAGTGGCGGCGGCGAGACTCGCGCGCAGGGCGGAGCGCTCGGCGTCAAGGTCCTTGGGTGGCGGCGCGCAGGACAGCCAGTGTGGCTCCTCGCCGATCTGTAGCGGGCGAATGACGAGTTCCTGTGAGCCGGTCGTCATGTTGGCTTGCGCTGCAAGGATTGGCGCAGCCACAGCAGGGAGAGGACCAGTCCGCCCAACCAGCCGATGGGATAGGGCAAAAGCAGCAGGGCCCACCAGAGGCTGAGGCCGTGGTCGCCCCCCACGCCGCCCAGCGAGCTGATGTACCAAAGCAGGCCCACGCCCAGCGCCGTGGACAGGAAGGCCGCGGGCAGCCAGAGGCGGAAGGGTCCGCGCGCCAGCCAGGCGCCCAGGGCCGCCAAACCGATGCCCGGCAGGATCAACAAAGAACCTTCGAGCGGATCCAGGCTGCCCACGACGCTCAGGCCCGTGCCCGACCAGACGAGAAGGCGCCACCAACGGGATGTGTGCATGGGTCCTCCGGTCTTGGCGAAGCGTGTAGCCGCTAGCTCCGGGTCCTGCCCGGCTCGTGCCCCGGCCGCCAGCCCGGGCCGGTCCCCGGCACGCGGCCGATGGCGTGGATCCGCCCGTCCAGGCAGAGCGCGCACTGGGCGGCGGTTTCCGAAATGCAGGCCTTGCCCGGGTAGATCTCGTAGAGCGCGCGATAGGCGGGCGGCGTCAGATTGGGCATGACGATGTTGGCGCCGCGTTGCAGGCCCAGTTCGCGGCCCTGCTCCGTGTTGAGCGTGGCCAGGGCCGTGGTGCTGGGGATGTTGGCGTCGGGCCGCACCAGCCGCGTCAAGGCCAGCACCTTGTAGGTCTGGGCCTCGCTGTTGGGCACCTGCTGGCCGTCCGGGGCGTCGGGAAAGTCCGGGTGGCCGTCCGTGCCCAGCGGCGTGGCCGGGTGCGGGATGTAGGGCCCCACGCCGATCATGTCCAGGTCCAATTCGCGGAAGAGTTCCAGGTCGCGGGCCAGGCTGTCCCAGGACTGCCCCGGGATGCCGATCATCACGCCGCTGCCGACTTCGTAGCCCAGCTCGCGCAGATGCCGAAGGATCGCCAGGCGGGGTTCGCGGCCGGGATAGCCCGGGTGGATGCGCTCGAAGAGGACGGGGTCGGTGGTCTCGAAGCGCAGCAGGTAGCGGGCCGCGCCGGCGCGCCGCCAGGCCGCGTAGTCCGCCAGGGGCCGCTCCCCCAGGCTGAGGGTGATGGCCAGGCCCGTCTCGCCGGCGATGCGCCGCACCAGCTCCGCCACCCACTCGGTGCTGTGGGCGCGATCCTCGCCGGATTGCAGCACCACGGTGCCGTAGCCGAAGTCCCGCGCCTGGCGCGCGCAGGCCACGATCTCGTCCGGCTCCATGCGGTAGCGCACGACCTCGCGGTTGGCGGAGCGGATGCCGCAGTAGGCGCAGCGCCGCAGGCAGTGGTTGCTGATTTCGATCAGTCCGCGGCGGTGGACCTCGTCCCCGACGTGGGCGGCGCGAACGGCGTCCGCGGCGGCGAACAGCTCCTCCAGCCGCGCGTCATCAACTTCCCGCAGCCAGCGGACGATGCCGTCGTGAGACAAATCGAATTCCACGTCGCGCTCCTGTTGAGGTCCTGCCGCCTGCATTTGACCTTCTCTGGCGAATGCCGGGATCGCCCAAATCCAAACTGTGTCTCTGTGCCTCTGTGTTGAGCTCTCAGCGGGTTCGCGCAGCGGCCACGGCCTCCAGGGCCGCGGGGAAGGGTTTGAGGGCCCGTTCGAAGATCCCCTGGCTGTAGGCGATGGCCAGCCCGTAGTTGGTCATGGGCACGCCGGCCTGGCGGCAGGCCAGCAGGCGGTTGAGCACCTCGCGGCGGTTCCACATGCAAGCCCCGCAGTGGATCACCAGTTTCCAGGGCGAGAGGTCCGCCGGGAAGTCGTGGCCCTGCACGTGGTCGAACTCCAGCGCGCCGCCCACGTACTGGCGCAGCCAGCGCGGGATTTTCACCCGCCCGATGTCCTCGCCGCCGGGATGGTGGCCGCAGGCCTCTGCCACCAGCACGCGATCCCCCGGACGCAGCCCCTCGATGCAGGCCGCGCCGCGCGCCATTTCCGTCAGGTCGCCCTGGCGGCGCGCGAACAGGATGGAGAACGAGGTCATGGGCACGCCCGGCGGCGTGTCCGCGGCCACCTTGAGAAAGGCCTGGGAGTCCGTGATCACCAGCGCGGGGGGGCGGTTGAGGGCCGCCAGGGCCGCGGAGAGCTCGCGCTCCTTGACCACCAGGGCCCAGGCGTCGCAGTCCAGCAACTCGCGGATGGCCTGCTGCTGGGGCAGGATCAGCCGGCCCGCCGGCGCCTCCTTGTCGATGGGCACCACCAGCACTACGGGCTCGCCGGGCCGCACCAGATCCGCCAGCAGGGGCGGCTGGTTGATCCAATCCTCCGGCGCCTTCTCCAACAGGGCCTGACGCAGCTCGGCGATGCCCGCGCCCAGCCCCAGCGCGCCGGAGCCCGCCTGCACGGCCGCCGTGCCCACCACGGCCAGGCCCAGGCCCGTGAGACGACAGACCTCGGCCTCGTCCGGACGCAGCAGATCGGTCTTGTTGAAGACGGCCACCACGGGCACGCCGCGGGCCTGCAGTTCGGCGTGGAGCTGCTGTTCGAAAGAACCCCAGACGGGCCGGTCGCAAACGATCACGCCCAGGTCCGTGCGCTCCAGCACCTGGCGGGTCTTGGCGATGCGCTGCCCGCCCAGCGCGCCCTCGTCGTCCACGCCGGCGGTGTCGATGAACAGCACGGGGCCCAGGGGCTGCAACTCCATGGGCTTCTCCACGGGGTCCGTGGTCGTGCCCGCGGTCGCGCTGACGATGGCCGCCTGCTGGCGGGTGAGCGCGTTGAGCAGGCTGCTCTTGCCCACGTTGCGCCGGCCGAAGATGCCGATGTGCAGCCGCAGGCCCTTCCTTACCGTTGCCACGCAGGACCTCCCATTTCACCACGAAGTGCACGAAGCCGCCGGAAGAGCACGAAGACGGATGACGTGGCGACCTCGCTTTGCAGAATCATCCAACGGCTGAAGTCCATCGCGTCCATCAATCCTCCATCTGCCGCTTCCATGTTTGTCCTTCCCGCCCTACTTCCTGCTTCGTGTTCTTCGAGGTGAGTGTGTTCCGTTCAGGAGCCGAGGCGCGTGACGGCCTCGGGCGAGATGGCCGCGCGATACTCGGCTTCCGTCAACAATCCGTCGCGGATCGTCTGCTCGCGCACGCTCAGCCCGGCCGCACGCGCGCGCAGCACCAGCGCGCAGACCGCCTCGTAGCCCAGGCGCGGCACCAGGGCGGTGGCCGCGGCGGTGGAGCCCTCCACCTGGGCCGCCAGCCGCTCCGCGTCGGCCTCCAGTCCCAGCACGCAGCGCTCCCGGTAGAGCCGGCAGACTGCTGTGAGCAGATCCAGCGACTCCAGCAGGCGATCGGCGATCACGGGCAGGAAGGGATTCAGCTCCAGCGTGCCGGCGCCGGCAGCCTGGGAGATGATCAGGTCGTTGCCCTCCACCACCCAGCTCACCTGGATCACAGCCTCGGGCAGGACAGGGTTGACCTTGCCCGGCATGATGCTGGAGCCGGCCTGCAGCGCGGGCAGGCGCAGCTCGCCCAGCCCGGCCTCCGGCCCGCTGGCGAGCAGGCGCAGATCGTTGGCCGACTTGCGCAGGGTCACGGCCAGGGCCTTGAGGAAGCCGCTGCTCTCCACCCAGACGTCGGCGTTCTGGGTGGCCTCCACCAGGTTGTCCGCCCGGGCCAGGGGCAGTCCGCTCAGCTCGCGCAGCGTGTCCGTGGCGCGAAAGATGAATTCCCGCGGGGCGCCCAGACCGCTGCCGATGGCCGTGCCGCCCAGGTTCACCACGCGCAGCCGCTCCACGGCCTTGAAGATCCGCCAGCGGTCGCGGCTGAGGGCCTCGGCGTAGGCGCCCATCTCGCGGCCCAGGGTGGTGAGCACGGCGTCCTGGAGCTGGGTGCGGCCCACCTTGACCAGGTGGGCGAAGGCGCGCTCCCGGTCCTGGAAGGCCTCCTGCAGCCCGAGCACGGCCTGCTCCAGCGCTTGCAGGCCGCGGATCGCCGCCAGCCGCAACGCGGTGGGATAGGTGTCGTTGGTGGACTGGTGGCGGTTCAGGTCGTCGCCGGGTGAGACGCGGTGGTAGGCGCCCAGGGGCTCGCCCAGCGCCTGCAGCGCGCGGTTGGCCAGCACCTCGTTGACGACCATGTTCAGGCTGGTGCCCGCGCCGCCCTGCAGCGCGTCGCCCACCACCTGCTCCAGATCCTGGCCGGCGGCCAGCCCGCGACAGGCGGCGAGGATGGCCTGCTCCTTGGCGGGATCGTCGCGCCAGACGCCCAGCGCGGCGTTGACCTGGGCGCAGGCCTGCTTCACCAGCCCGTAGGCACGGATCAGCGCGGGATGGCAGGGGCGCCCGCTCAGCGGGAAATTTTCCTGGGCGCGCAGCCCGCTAACACCCCACAGGGCCTCGGCAGGCACCTGGCGCGCCCCCAGCAAGTCCTGCTCGGTCCTTGTCTCCACTTTGCTCCTCACTCGTCATCCCCGGTGGCTCGGTCGGCCCCTTCCCCCTTCAGGGGGAAGGTTGGGATGGGGGTTCACCGCACCCCAGTCATCTGTCGGGTTGCCTTGTTTGCCACCTTTCTGCTCGCGCGCAGAAAGGTGGCGCCAAAGACGCGCTTTCTTCAGCGGCCGTAACTAGCCGGCCTCACGGCCGGCGTCGAACAGACGGCCGACGCACGATCTTCCTGGATCCGTGTAGCTGGTTCGCCTGACGGCTTCACCATCAGGTTCTGGTTCAGGCCTGAAGGCCTTCACCTCACGAAACCAATCCAAAAATGACTCTGTGCCTCTGTGCCTCTGTGGTGATAGAGTTAATCGTCCGTGCGGCGCGAAGTCCTGCGCGCTTCACCTCACGTGACACAAATCGTCTTTGAGACTTCGTGCCTTCGTGCTCAAGCAACGCTCGGACGAGCCGCAAACAACCCACGTCAAGAGCTACCCAAAGTCCGTGCTCTGTGCCTCTGTGCCTCTGTGGTCAACTGCCCCCACCGGCTCAGCAGTACACATCCCGGCGGCCGGCGCGGACCTTCTCCACCAGTTGGCGCGAAGTCTCGGCGGGTCCCGGGTCCATCCCGGCGATCAGCTCGGGGATCAGCGCCTCGCCCGCCGCGCGGGTCGCCGGCGTGCCGTAGTCCAACAGATACTCCAGGAAGGTCGAGATGGCGTTGGGATCGCAGTGCGCGCGGATGTCGCCGGGCTTGGCCAGGTCCATGAAGTCCGCGCCCGTGCGGCCCAAGCGGTAGCAGCCCGTGCAGAAGCTGGGGATGTACTTCATCGCGATCAGGTCGCGCACCACCTCGTCCAGCTCGCGGTGGTCGCCCAGACTGAACTGCGCGCCGGTGTCGTCGTCCACCTCGTGCTGGCGCATGGAATCCTGGGTGCGCGGCGCGTCCGTGCCCTGGGTGTCGCCCTCGATGGAGACGCGGTCGCACTCCTCGTCCTCTTCGTAGCCGCCGGGATTGGTGCGGCTGCCAGCGGAGATTTGTGACACGCCCAGAGCGAAGGACTCGCGCCGCATCTCGGCCGTCTCACGCGTGGACATGATGATTCCCGTGTACGGCACGGCCAGCCGCAGGATGGCCACCAGCTTGCGGAACTCCACGTCGCTGACCGGCTTGGGCGGCTGCTCGCTGATCCGCGAGCCCGAGGCGGGCTCCAGGCGCGGCACGCTCACCGTGTGCGGCCCGCAGCCGAAGGCCTGCTCCAGATGCCGCACGTGCTGCATCAGGGCCAGCAGCTCCCAGCGCCAGTCGAAGAGCCCGAACAACACGCCCACGCCCACGTCGTGGATGCCCGCCGTCATGGCGCGGTCCATGGCCGAGATGCGCCAGTCGTAGTCGGCCTTGGGGCCGCGGGTGTGCACGGCGTGGTAGGTCTCGGGGTGGTAGGTCTCCTGGAAGATCTGGTAGGTGCCCAGGCGCGCGCCGGCCAGCTCGCGGAACTCCTCCACGGTCAGGGGCGCCACGTTGACGTTGACCCGCCGCACCTCGCCCGGACCTTCCTTGGTCTTGTAGATGGTCTCGATGGAGTCCAGCACGTAGCGGAAGCCCTGGCGCGGGTAGGCCTCGCCGGCCACCAGCAGCACGCGCTTGTGGCCCGTGCGGATCAGGTGCAGCACTTCCTGGGCGATCTCGTCCTGGTTCAGGGCGCGGCGCTTGAGGCCCTTGTTGCCGACGCTGAAGGCGCAGTAGGCGCAGTCGTTGGCGCAGAGGTTGGAGATGTAGAGCGGCGCGAAGATCACCAGCCGGTTGCCGTAGATCTCGCGCTTGACGCGGGCCGCCGTGGCGAACAGCTCGTGCAGCAGTTCGGGGTCGCTGACGCCCATCAGAACAGCCATCTCTTCGTCGTCCAGGCCGTTGTGCGCCGAGGCCTTGGCCAGCACCTCGCGCACCCGCGCCGCGTCCGCCCGACCGGCCTCGCGCAGCGTCTTCCCGATGTGTTCCGCGTCGATGCGCAGAGAAGTCCCCGACATGTTCATGCTCCCGGCCCGCGGGCCAATTGACGCCTGCAACGTAGGCGCTGCGAGGATGCGGGGCAACTCCCACATCCGGATCGGTGATTCAGGCAAAAAAACCCGGAGCCCTGCTGGACTCCGGGTCGGGAAATTCAGGCCATGAAGCGGCCGCGCGCCTGGTAGTGGGTGTGCAGCAGTTTGTGGCTGAGATGGCCGCAGGGACCGTCCGTGAGGAACTTGGTGTAGAGCTCCAGCACGGCCGGGTTCTCGTGCGACTTGCGAATCTTGTAGGACGAATCCTCGCCGTAGATGGCCTTGGCGCGCGCCGCGCGGATCTCCGGGGAGGTGGGGATGGGTTGGCCGCCGCCGCCGATACAGCCGCCCGGGCAACCCATGAACTCGATGAAGTGGCACTCGCTGAGCCGGCCGCCGGCCTTGATGTCGTCCATCACCTTCTTGGCGTTGGCGGTGCCGTGGGCCACGGCCACCTTCAGCGTGGCGCCCTTGAGCCAGCTCCAGCTGTCCACCAGGGGCTTGAACATCGGGATCACCGGACCCACGTCCTTGATGGGCAGCTCGACGTAGCGGATGCCGTCGAAGCCGCGCAGGGGGATGATGTCCGCGTGATCGAAGAGGTTCTCCACCTGGATGCCGCAGACCACCTCGATCACCGTGCGCAGGGCCGCCTCCATCACGCCGCCCGTGGCGCCGAAGATCACGCCCGAGCCCGTGGCCGTGCCGAAAGGATCGTCGAATTCGGACTTGGGCAGGTTGGGCAGGTCGATTCCCGCCTCCTGGAACATCTGCGCCAGCTCGCGGGTGGTCAGGCCGAAGTCCACGTCCTTGTGCCCGCTGTCCACCATCTCCGGCCGGTTGCATTCGTACTTCTTGGCGCTGCAGGGCATCAGGGCCACGGTGACGATGTCCTTGGGGTCGATGCCGTGCAGCTGGGCGTAGTAGGTCTTGATCACCGCGCCGAACATCTGCTGCGGGCTCTTGGCGCTGGAGAGGTTCGGGATGTACTCGGGATAGAAGTGCTCGAGGTACTTGACCCAGCCCGGCGAGCAGCTGGTGAACTGCGGCAGCGCGGCCTCCTTGTCGCCCTGGACCAGCGCCCGATGGAGGCGCAGCAGCAGCTCCGTGCCCTCTTCGATGATGGTCAGGTCGGCTGTGAAGTTCGTGTCGAAGGCCTTGTCGAAGCCGCAGAGCCGCAGGGCCGTGTTCATCTCGAAGGTCAGCGGCGTGCCCGGCGCGCAGCCGAAACACTCGCCGATGGCCGCGCGCGGCGCCGGGGCGGTCTGGATCACCACGTGCTTGGTGGGATCGTCGATCAGGTGCCAGATCTGCTCGGTGGGATCATTGGCGCGCAGGGCGCCGGTGGGGCAGCGGTTGATGCACTGCCCGCAGTTGATGCAAACCACCTCGCCCAGCGGCTTGTCGTGGAAGGTCTCGATGGCCGTCTCGCTGCCGCGGTGGCAGGCCTCCAGCACGCCCACCTCCTGCAGGTCGATGCACGTGCGCACGCAGCGGCGGCACAGCACGCACTTGTCCATGTCGCGCACCACGCTGTAGCTGCTGTTGTCCGGCTTGTGGTGGTGCTCCGTGCGCTGACCGAAGCGGAAGTGGGTCACGCCCATTTCCTTGGAGAGCGACTGCAGCTCGCAATTGTTGTTGCGGAAGCATGTGTAGCACTCGCCCACGTGTTCGGAGAGCAGCAGGTCGACGATGTGCCGCCGGGCGTTGCGCACCTTGCGGGTGTGGGTCTTGATGGTCATGGGGCTGCTGATGGGGTAGGCGCAGCTGGCCTGCAGCGTGCGCATGCCCTCCACCTCCACCACGCAGACGCGGCAGAGGCCCGCGCTGCACAGGTCGGCGTGGTGACACAGCGTGGGGATGTGGATGCCCAGCCGCTTGGCCGCTTCCAGGATGGTGGTGCCCAGCGGCACCTTGATCTCCTGGTCGTCGATGTTCACGCGCACCAGCGCGCCCACGTCCCCCTCGTTGGAGTGGGGGTGGATCACCTGGGGCTTCTGTGAGACAGGCGCCCGGCTGGTATCGGGATTCATTCTGCTTTCGGTGTTCATGCTTCCTCCGGTCCTCAGGCCGTCTGCCGGGCCAGGATCTCGTCCTTGAAATGCTCCACGATCGACAGGAAGGCGTTGGGGCTGGATTGTCCCAGTCCGCACTTGGAGGCGAGCTGCATGCTCTCCCCCAGGGCCTTCAGCTCGGACATGTAGGTCAGCGTGCACACGCCCTGTTCGAGTTTCTCGATGCCTTCCAGCAGCACGCGATTGCCGCGGCGACAAGGCGTGCATTGTCCGCAGGATTCCTCGTCGAAGAACTCCATGAAGTTCCGGGCCACGCGCAGCATGTCGCGCTGCGGGCCGAAGACGATGATCGAGCCGCCCGTCGAAGCGTCGTCGAAGGCCAGACGCCGGGTGAAGGCCTTTCGCGGCACGCAGGTGCCCGAGGCGCCGCCCACCTGGACGGCCTTGGCATCCTCGCCGCCCACCTCGCGCAGCAACTCCTCGATGGTCAGGCCCATGGGCAGTTCGTAGACGCCCGGCCGCGTGCAGTCGCCGCTCACGCTGAACAGCTTGGTGCCGGTGGAACTGGCGGGGCCGACCTTGGCGAAGGTCTCGGCGCCCAATGCCAGCACGCGGGCGGCCAGGGCGAAGGTCTCGACGTTGTTCACCACGGTGGGATGGCCCATGTAGCCCGTGTTCACCGGGAAGGGCGGTCGGTTGCGCGGCTCGCCGCGGTGGCCTTCCATCGACTCGATCAGCGCCGTCTCCTCGCCGCAAATGTAGGCGCCGGCGCCCATGTGCACGTGGATGCGGAAACTGAAGCCGGCGGTGCCCAGAATGTCGTCGCCCAGCAGGTTGGCCTGCTCGCGGCGGGCGATGACCGCTTCCAGGTGGCGGCGCAGGTAGTCGTACTCCCCGCGCAGGTAGATGATGCCTTCCTGAGCGCCGATGGTGCGCCCGGCAATGGTCATGCCCTCCAGCACCAGGTCGGCGCGCTCCGTGAGCAGCACGCGGTCCTTGAAGGTGCCGGGCTCGCCCTCGTCGGCGTTGCAGACCACGTACTTGGTCTCGTCCTGGGCCAGGGCGGCGAAGTTCCACTTGACGCCCGTGGGGAAGCCGGCGCCGCCGCGGCCGCGCAGGCCGGACTCGCGCACCATGCTGATCACGTCCACGCGCTTGAGGCCCAGGGCCTTCTTCAGCCCCTCGTCCGGCTGGCTCTCGCGGAAGAGGATGGAGGGATGGTTCTTGCTGCTCATGAGCGCGCCTCCAGGGCCGCCTGGCCCGCCTGAACCCGGACGGCGCCCGCCGCCTCCAGGGCCGTGTCCTCGCTGCGCTCCGGATAGAGCGCGTAGATCCGCCGGCAGGACTCGATGATCTCGTGGGCCCGCTGCGGGCTGATCTGCGTGAAGATCTGCTTGTTGACCATCAGCGCCGGACCCTGGTCGCACATGCCCATGCAATTGGTCCACTCCAGCGTGAAGCGGCCGTCGGCCGTGGTCTGGCCGAACTTGATGCCCAACTCCTGCTCCAGCTGCCGGGCCACGCGATCCTTGTCTCGCATGTCGCAGGAGATGGTGCGGCAGAGCCGGATCACGAAGCGGCCCTTCTTCTCGCTGTTGAGGAAGGCATAGAAGGTGATGACCGAATAGACTTCCACCGGGTGGATGTCCAGGTGCCGGGCCACCTCCTGCATGGCGTAGTCCGAGATCCAGCCCTGGGTCTCCTGCAGCTCTTGCAGGATGGGCAGCAGAGCCGGGCGGCTGCGGCCGTGACGGTCGCAGAGCTCGCGGATCAGCCGGCCCAGGCCCTCGCGCTCCAATACCAGCATGACGCACTCCTGTTGTCGTCGCCCCGGCAGCGCCGGAACGGATGGTTCGGTTCATGGGGGCGACCGTGCCACGGCCCGGAGCCCGAAAGGCCGGTCAGCCCGCTGGGCTCCCCGACGCTCAATTCATGTTGAAATATTAACAGTAAAACCTCGAAAAGCAAGCCGGAGGCGGAGGGATTGGTTCGGTGGCGGCGCCTGATTCCCTTCCCTCGCCCCCGGCGGGGGAAGGTGCCGCGCAGCGGCAGGGGATGGGGGCCGCAAGTGCTGAGTTCCCCTATCCCATCGCGCCCGACATCCGTCGGTCGCGCCTTCCCCCACGGGGCGTGGGGGAAGGGAATTGGCTTCGCCTCGCACTTCCTCGGGACCTCATGCTGCGCCGGGAAAGGGGGCACTCGGCTGTTGATGAATTCCCTTCCCCCACTGCCGCGGATTGGCGAACATGCGGGAGAATCAAAACCAGCCACGCACAATTGCGATGAAAGGAAGACCCGGATGGGAAAGAAGATTCTCCTTGCCTTGGCCGTCCTGATCGGCCTGCTGGTGCTGGGCGGCTTCGTGCTGCCAGACCGCTACTACATCGAGCGCAGCCTGGGCACTACGGCGTCGCTGGAGCGCGTTCAGCCGCTCTTGGATGACCTGACGCGCTGGCCCGAATGGTCGCCCTGGGAGAAGGCGGACAGCACCATCGTCACCACGCTGGGAGCCGTCACCTCCGGCCCGGGCGCCAGCCAGAGCTGGACGGACAAGAACGGCGGCGGTCGGCTGGAGCTGACCCGCGTGCAGCCCGGCCGGGTGGAGTACGACGTGTTCTTCGCCGACAGCCCCACGCCCAACCACTCCGTCATGAGCGCCGAGCCCGGCCCGAACGGCACGCTGGTGCTGAGCTGGAGCATGGACGGCGAGATGGACATGCCCGGGGTGGGCCCCTACTTCGCCCTGCTGGCGGGGAAGATGATCGGGCCGATGTTCGAGCAGGGGTTGGAGTCCCTGAAGGACGCCGCCGAACGGCCCTGAGCCCCTTCTCCTTGGCAGGATCGCATCCAATTCGCATCCCAGTGGTGTTCGTCTGGACGAGGCGAAGCCACTCCCTTCCCCCACGCCCCGTGGGGGAAGGCGCGACCGACGGATGTCGGGCGCGAAGGGATGGGGGAACTCACGTCCCATTGCCCCCATCCCCCGTCGCTGCGCGACGCCTTCCCCCACGGGGCGTGGGGGAAGGGAGTTGGCTTCGCCTCGCCTGTCCACAGGATTCCGGCCGCGTCAGGATGACGGTCTTGTTCTCATCTGGCACGGCTCGTGCGGTTCTTCCCCTCGTCACTCCCCCCCCAAAGATGAACCTCTCTCCATTTCTGACAGCGGAGGTCGTGCCATGTTCCGATTTCCTGCCATTCTGTTCGGAGTGCTGACTGCGCTCCCCGTCGCCGCCGAGCTGGTTCCCCTGGGCGACTGGCCCGTGGACGCCACCCGCGCCGCCCTGCAGGTGGATGACGAACTCATCCGCAACTATGGTCGCGTGCTGGAGCGCTGGGATCTGACCAGTGATCCGCCCTTGCCGGTGGACGGTCAGGTCCTGGACAGTCCGCCCGTGGATCTGCTGGAGTGGGACGGCCTGCTGCTCGTGCTGCGGGAAGACGGCGTGCTGGAGGCGCGCGATCTTGCCGAGGACTGGCGTTCGCCCATCTGGGACCTGGACGCCGGCAACTGCGCCACCCAATTGCTCCGGCACGGCAACCTGCTCCTGCCCATGGGTCAGGGCGAGGTGCGGCTGGTGGACATGACGGAGCCCCGCTCCCCCGTGTTGTTGCCGCACGTCCTCGGGGAGGGCCTGCCTCCGGCCTCCATCTGGGGCGGAAACTTCGCCGCCAGTGTGGACGGGCATCTGGTGGGGGAGCTCAACCCCAGCTGTGAACAAGCCGGGGAACTCAGCCCAGGAGGTTTCCACATGCAGTTGGATTCCCTGGGCCAGTCCACGGACATCTATCCAATCGACGACATCGGCTGGGATTGGCTAAGCGGCGGTGCGGCCGGCGTGGCGGGCGGCGTGCTGATCGGGGGCGGAGGCGGCACGCTGGATTGGGTGGGCCCACCCAGTTGGCAGCGCGTGGCGTCCCTGCCCTTCCGCGTTCGGGCCTCCACCCTGGCGGCGGCAGGCCAGCTCGGTTGGGTGAGCCAGGTCGACAGCCTCTTTCAGGTCCGGGTGGATCCCCAGGCGGATCCCATGCTGGAGGTGACCCAGCGCCTGGGCGTGCCGGGCGGCCAGGACGCCCAGGTCCTGCCGGGCCAGCTGCTGGTGACGGGTCGGTCCCGCAGCACGTGGCTGGACACCACAGGAGATCTCGTCCCCGTGCGCAGCCTGGCCGCGCCGGGTCCGATCCTGGCGCTGGCCTGGGCCGGGGAACGCCTCATGGTCCGCCAGGACAAGTTGTACATGCTGCGCTCCACGGAGGAAGGCCTGGAACAGGTGGGCAGCCTGGAACTGGGTGCCGGCTCGTTCCTGGACGCGGGCAGCGAGCTGATCCTGGCCCAGGTTCCACAGGGAACCGCCGTCATCCGCTGGCCGGTAGGCGAGGAAGGGCAAGTGGTGGCCACGCTGCCCACTTCGTCCCATCTGGGACTCACCCTGTGCGAGCCCTGGGCCCTCACCTACGACAACGACACCCTCGCCCTGTGGGACCTGAGCACGCCGACGGAACCGCGCTTCGTGGATCACCTCGTGATTCCGGGTCTGACCTTCCTGGATGCGCGCGGCAACGGCAACGTGGCGGCCGCAAATCTGGCCAGCGGAGGCATCCAGCTGTTCCGGTTGAGCGCGGACCAGTTGGAACTGGGAGCCCTGCTGCCCGACGACAGCTGGTCCTTTGATTTCGTGGGCCACCGGCTCGTTGTCGCCGTGTTCCGGAATGCCATCCTGCAGCTGAAGACCTACGACGCCACCGACCCCACGCAGCCGGTTCTCCTGCTGAATCAAACCCTGCCGGAGGATGTCTGGATCGCGGTGGTGCGCGGGGGAACGGAACGCCTCGCCCTGTTCATGCTGGAGTCCTGGGACATGGAGACCCCCGGCACCACCTTCCTCCACACCTACCGGTTCGATCCGCAGCAGGGCTGGCTGCGCACCGGGCAGCAGCTGGGCTGGGGTGCGGGGTTGCTGGCCCTCTCCGACGACGAGGTGGCCGGGCGCCTGGCCGTGTCCCTGCCCGGCGCCGGCGCCCGGGTGTGGCTGGACGACAGCGTCCTGCCCGTGGAGCCCGCGCCCGTGCGGCCCCGTGCCCTGACCCTCGCCGCCGCGCCCAATCCCTTCAATCCGGTCACACGCCTCTCCTTCACTCTGGAGCGGCCGGGTGCCGTGCGGTTGGCGGTGTTCGATCTGCTGGGGCGCGAGGTGGCGCTGCCCGCCGCCGGGGACTTCGCCGCCGGCCACCATGAGATCACTTTCGACGGGTCCGCCCTGGCCAGCGGCATTTACTTCGCGCGCCTGGAGGCCGAGGGCCGCACGGCGCTGACGAAACTGGCCCTGGTGAAGTAGGGCGGGCCGCAAGGAGAGCTCCATGATTCCGCGACAGCTGTTGGTCCTGGGATGTGTCACGCAGCTGGTCCTCCCCGCCGCCGCCGAACTGGTTCCGCTGGGCGACTGGCCCGTGGATGCCACCCGCACGGCCTTGCAGGTGGAGGGCGAACTCTTCCGCAACTGCGGACGCGTGCTGGAGCGCTGGGACGTGGCCGTGAACCCGCCGGTCCTGCTGGACAGCCTGGTGCTGGAGTCGCCCCCTGTGGATCTGCTGGACTGGGACGGCCTGCTGCTGGTGTTGAGGGCGGATGGCCTGCTGGAGATGCGCCGCCCGCAGAACGGCTGGGATCCGCCTGTTTGGACCTGGCAAGGCTCTGACTGCGCCACGCAGCTGCTACGGCATGGACGCTGGCTCCTGCCGGTCTCGCCATGGATGCCGTTGCTGGACCTCGAGGATCCGCAGCAGCCCGTTGTGGCCCAGTATCCCCTGGGTGGGTGGGGAGACAACTTCGGGGGCTACTGTGCCGCCTTTGTGGGCGACACCCTGGTGGGTGACTACAGCGACTGCTGTGGCGCTTGCTGGGATGTGTGGGTGGACCAGCGCTGGCTGGCGCTGGGCGAGGGGATTCCGCAGGAACCCGCGCAGTCGTTGGGATGGATCGATGGGTTTGCCTGGGACTTGCACAATCCGCTGGTCGCCGTGGATCACCACCTGCTCATTAGCACGTGGTTTGGTCTGCAGGTGCTGGATCCCGCCACTTGGACCCTGGACCAGACCCTTTCCATGCCGGACCCGCCGGAGGAGATCACCCTGGCCAGTCAGGCGGACGGCCCACTGGTGCTGGCCTCCGGGCCGTCGGGCACCTTATCCCTGCATGTCTCCGCCCAGACCACTCCCCACATGCAGGTGCTGGACACGCTCCAAGTGGCGGGCTGTCGTCAATTGAGGATCGGGAATGGACAGGCCTTGTTCGTCGCCAACGACACCGTCCACTGGATCGATCTCGCCAACCCCAGTGAGCTGGTCGTGACTTCCTCTCTTCCAGCATCGGGTGCCATCCGCGGTGTCGGCCGCAGCGGCGACCACTTGCTGGTGCGGCAGCGCGAGCTGCGCGTGTTCAGGCAGGCGGACGCCCGCCTGGAGCCTGTGGCCGCGCTCCCGCTACCGGATGGCGTTGGTGTAACGGTCAGCGGCAGCCTTGCCTTGGCGGGCGCGGACTCCAGTCTGCTGGTGATCGACCTGGCCAACCCCAGTGCCCCGACTGTCCTCTGCTCGATTCCGGCCCCCGGTCTTGAACGGATGTGCCTGGACGGCCTGCGCGCCGCCTATGTGGCCGCAGGTGAGTTGGTGCTCCTCTCGCTGGAGGATCCTGGCCTTCCACAGGAACGCCTGCGCCTGCCGGTAGGTGAAGTCTCGGACCTGGCCATCGGTGGCGGCATCGTCGCCTGCTCCGAGTACCTCGAGGCGATCCGCTTGATCGATGCCCGCGACCTGGAGCATGTTCATGAGGGGGCGTCCCTGCCATTCCTCTCCTGGAACATGCGGACCGCGTTCTGTGGGGACCGGCTGGTGTCGGCGTGGGGAGCGTACAGCGGTGGTTATGAGCACACTCATCTGACGGTGCACACTCTCGCGGATCCATTCGCGCCACAGGTGGAGACTGAGCGCGTCATAGAGTATTACACCTTTCGCGGCCTCTGGGCAGGACCAGATCGCTTGCTGATCGGTGCGCACTTCACGCCGATCTGGGGGTATGGCACAGAGCTCTTCCTCTTTGACCTGATCGAGGAAAGCCCCCTGGTGCAAACCGCTCACTGGGAGATTGACGCCGGCAACCCCATCCCCGACTACGCGCTGCTGGATGGTGGCTGGCTGGTCCGTCACTTCGAAGCTTCGGGCATCGAGTTGTTTTTGGACGACAGCATCCTGTCCGTGGCGGCGTCGCCCACCCGACCTGCCAGCCTGACCCTTTCCGCCGCGCCCAATCCCTTCAACCCCGTCACGCGCCTCTCCTTCACGCTGGAGCGGCCGGGGGCCGTGCGGCTGGCCGTGTTCGACCTGCTGGGGCGCGAGGTGGCCGTGCTAGTGGACGGGGACTGCGCGGCCGGCGCGCGGAGCGTCACCTTGGATGCGGGGGCGCTGGCCAGCGGCGTCTACTTCGCCCGGCTGGAAGCGGCGGGGCACTCCACCGTGGTGAAATTGGCTCTCCTGAGGTAGACTGGGGGCACACAGCTCCCGGAGGTCCTCGTGGGTTCCATTCGCACTCCTCTCCAGATCCGCCTGCGCGGAGCCTGCGGGTACTGGCTTTCCCTGCTGATCGCCACGCCGCTGGCGGCCGCGCTGGTTCCCGCCGGCGACTGGCCCCTGGACGCCGTCACGACGGCCACGCAGCGGGACGGCCAGCTCTTCCGCGCCTGCGGCCTCGTGCTGGAGCGCTGGGACCTGACCCCGGACCCGCCCGTCCTGCTGGACAGCCTGCGGCTGGACGCGCCGCTGGTGGACCTGCTGGACTGGGACGGCCTGCTGCTGAGCCTGGACCGCGACAATCTCCTCTGCGCCCGCGATCCCCAGGGCGACTGGAGCACGCCGCTCTGGACGCTGGAGACCGGCTCCTGCCAGGTCAGTCAGCTGCTGCGCCAGGGCGACTGGCTGCTGCCCATCGGCCTGCTGCAGATCCAGCCTGTGGACCTCGGCGATCCGCTGCACCCGGTGCAGAGCCTGGAAGGCCTGTGGGGCGTGGGCGACCAGTTCCAGGGAACGCGGGCGGCCTTCCTGGGCGACCTGCTGATCGGGGACTACCTCAGTTGGTGTCCGGGTTGGTGGGACGCCGTCAGCGGCGCGCGCTGGCACCGCTTCGGCCCGGAGGGCGACCAGCACGAGGGCGGCTTCCTGGGGTGGTCGAACTGGCCCCTGTCGCCGCTGGGGATCGACATCGCCGCCACGGCCGACGCCGTGATCACCGACGACGAGTTCGACCTGCAGGTGCGGCGGCCCGAGAGCTGGGAAACCGTCTGGAGCCAGTCCCACGGGCACCGCAGCCAGATGCGCCTGGCCGTGCGGGGCTCCGACGTGCTGCTGAGCGACCCCGACACCTTGCACGCGTATCACGTGGACCTGCAGGCCAGTCCCCCCGTGCTGGAGCTGGGCCGGCTGGCGCTGCCCGGCGGCACGGAGCTGGAGTTTCCAGGCGACACGGCGCTGGTGACCCAGCCGGCCGGCTGCAGCTGGATCCGCCTGGCGGACGGGGGTCCGCAGCTGCTGCGCGAACTGCCCGCCGCCGGCACCCCCGTGGAACTGGCCTGGGCCGGGGAGCGGCTGCTGCTGCGCGGCCGCGGGCTGGAGGTCCTGCAAGTGACGGAGGACGGCCTGCGGCGGGAGGGGCGGCTGGAGCTGCCCGCCGGCAGCCAGCTGGTGGCCGCCGGTACGCTGGCCCTGGCCGACGTGCCGGGCGGACTGGCGGTGATCGACCTGGGCGACCCGGCGGCGCCCGTCGTGGCGGCCACGGTCCCGGCCGTGAATCCGCGCCGGCTGGTGCTGGTGCCGGGGCTGGCCGTCTACCAGGAAGGGGGCGAGCTGGTCCTGCTGGATCTGGCCCAACCCGCCGCCCCGCAGGTGCGCGAGCGGCTGGAGCTGCCCGTCATCACGCGGCTGGCCGCGGCGGAGGGCTGGCTGGCGGTGGGCGCCGGCGAAAACTCCATCCTGCTCCTCCAGCTCAGCGCGACGGGCTTCGGCACGGCCCACTGGCTGACGGACCCGGGCAGCCAGTTCGCCTTCGTGGGTGGCCATCTCGTCACCACGGTCCTCGAGGGCGACCTGGCCAATCTGCACCTCCACGTCTACTCGCCGGCGGAGGCGGGCCCCCCCGTGCTGCTGCAGAACCTGAATCTGGGCGCAGGCAGGAACTTCCAGCTGGAGGGCGGCCGCGAACGGCTGGGCCTGAAATGGTCCAGCGGAGTTTCCGGCGGGATCGCCGTCCTGGATCTCTTCGACCTGCGGGAGGACTCGGGCCTGGTGCGCACGGGGCGCCTGGTGCTGGAGGGCCGGGAAATCGGGCGCGTCCGACTCTCCGGCGCGGCGGCCAGCGCGGATCTCGTCTGCCTGCACGAAAGCGGCCGCGGTCTCCAGGTGGTCCGCGACGAGGGGCTGGCAGAGGTGGATGCACCGCTACGTCCGGCCACGACGGTCCTGGCCGCATGGCCCAATCCCTTCAATCCCGTGACACAATTGGAATTCAACCTGGAACAGGCCGGGCCGGCGCGGCTGGCCGTGTTCGATCTGCTGGGGCGCGAGGTGGCCGTGCTGCTGGATGGCCCGCAGCCGGCGGGGATCCGACGCCTGAACTTCGAGGCCGCCGGGCTGCCCAGCGGCCTCTACCTGGCACGGCTGGAGACGGCCGGCGCCAGCCACAGCCTGAAACTGGCCCTCGTGCGCTGAGGCCGGGGCAAATTCTTGCGGGAGTCCACCATGACCATGACACGATTCTCACTTCAGCTGCTGACCGCCCTGCTGGGTGTGGGCCCGGCCCTGGCCTGGACCAGTCCGGGAATGGGCCAGGTCTATGATCCCGCCGCGCTGGTGGCGGCCTCGGGCGGCGCGCTGGTGGGCAGCTGGCCCGACTACACACAGCAGCAGGCGTTGCTGATCAGCACGGGCGACGAGCTGCGCCTGCCGGCGGGCACGCACTGGACCGTGGCCGCCAGCGTGGAGCTGCGCGTCCAGGGTCTCTGCACGGCCCTGGGCACGCCCTGGGAGCCCATCCGGCTGGAGGCCCTGAGCGGCCAGCCCAACAGCTGGTCCGGCCTGATCCTGGACGAAGCGGACCCCGCCAGCCGGCTGCGCTGTGTCACGGTGCGCGGCGGCGACGACGGACTCAACTGCCTGGGCAGCTCGCCCGTGTTCGAGTACTGCGAGTTCTCCGGCAACTACAGCAGCGGGCTGTCCTGCTTCCTGGCGGGCAACCCCGTCCTGCGCCACTGCCTGATCGAGAACAATTCGCGCTACGGGGTGGAGATCACCGGGGGCAGCAGCCCCGTGCTGGAGCACTGCGTAATCCGCGGCAACAACGTGGAAGCCGCCAGCCCGCGCAACGCGGTGAGCATCGGCATCCAGGGCACCAACAGCCCGCGCTTCACGTCCTGCCTGCTGGAGGGGCGCGGCCCGGCCAACCCGGCCAGCGGCTTCTCCCTCTGGATGTCCGGCGCGCCGCTGGTGCGGGACTGCGAGATCACGGGCTTCCGCAGCGGCGTGGTGATCCAGGGCGCCGGCGCCCAGGGCCGGCTGGAGCGCTGCTGGATCCACTCCAGCCGCTACACGAATCCCATCCAGGGCGGCAGCGGCGTGAACGTCAACACCAGCGCCACGCCGGTCTTCCGCGGCTGCTGCCTGGAGGACAACGACTGGGGCGTGACCATCACCTCCGCCTGCGCGCCGGACTTCGGCGGCAGCGCGGAGCCCGGGGACAACCGCCTCCACGACAACGGCAACGGCGGCAACGTCTGGGACTTCTACAACAACACCACGAGCACGCTGCAGGCCCGGGGCAACTGGTGGGGAAGCACGGACCCCGCCGCCATCGAATTGCACATCCACGACGACGGCGACGGTGCCTTCGGGGCCGTGCAGACGGATCCCATCCGCACCGATTCGCTGCTGGCCCCGCTGCTCTCGCCGGATCTGGGCTTCCACGCCCTGGCCGCGGGGGCCGTGCTGGGGCTGCGGCCGGCGGAGCACTTCCGCCATGTGCCGGGCACCGTCTATCAGCTGGAAGGCCCGGGCAGCGTCAGCGCGGCCGGCGACAGCCTGGTCTGGACCCCGCCCGCTGCGGGCGACAGCCTGCTGTCCCTGCTGCTGCGTGCGACGCCGCCCCAGGGCCCCGGCGCCTGTGACACGCTGGTGGTCTGGCTGCGCCGCGCCGGACTGGGAGCGCCGGTGCTGCAGGTGGTGGAGCTGGGCGCGGACATGCACCTGAGCTGGAACGCCGTGCCCGGCGCCACGGCCTACCGGCTGGAGCGCGCGCTGCAGGCGGACTTCCCGGACGGCGGGGTGGAGATCCTCCACGAGGGCCCGGAGCTTGAGTTCATCGATGCCAATGCGCTGCTCCGGCCCAAGTCCTTCTACCGGGTCCGGGCCCTGGCGCCGGCGCGCTGAGCCCTCCCGCAATCCATCAACATGAAAAGAGGGCACGCCGCGGCGTGCCCTCTGCTTGTTCGATGGTGAAACCGACTCAGTCCTGGCCGAGGGTGACCACCCGGTAGAGCCGCGTGCCGTAGGCCGCGCCGTCCACCCAGCTGGTGCCCGTCGTGACGGCCAGAGTCTCCCACTGGCCCATCTGGGTGGCGCGCTCCACGCGGTAGCCCAGCGCGCCCTGCGCCGGCGACCAGCTCAAGCGCGCCTGCAGGGTGGGCAGCATGTCGATGACCAGGTCGTGGACGGGATCCAGTCCAGCCTGGGGAACCAGGCCCGTGGTGAAAAGCACGGCCAGTCCCTGCGCGATGGGCTGGCAGCCGGCGCCGTAGACACCGTTGGAGCCCGTGGCCATGTAGTACAGCAGCCCGGTGGTCTCGTCCGGGCTCTCGATGCCCACAGTGCAGCTGGCGATGTTCGTCACCTCGCCGTATTGGAAGAGAATGGCGCCGTCGCCGCTCAGGGTGGGGTGGCGCTCGGGATCCAGCAGGATCACCTGGAAGCTCTCGAAGGCCGAGGCGGGGCTGGCCTGGCGGATGTGGTGGTACTCGACCACGAAGCGCCCGCCCTGGACGTCGTACCAGTGCGAGATCGTGCCGCTTTCCTCGAGGTGCGGGCTGTAGTCCTCCCAGGCCGGAGCCAGCATGGCGGCGGGGCCGCCGGCGCTGGGGATGGAGCCGTTCTGGCGGTCCGTGGCCGTGGTCGCGCCCAGGGCGACCCAGCCGTTGGAGCACACCGTGCACTGGGTGAAGCTCTGGCCGTAGTACTGGAAGGGGAAGGGCAGGTCCAGCACGAAGGACTGCTCGCCCGCGTCGAAGGGCAGCGCGCTGCCCGGTCCGCCGGCTTCGGGATCGATAAGCGACCAGTCGTACTCGGCGCGGTTCCGGCCCTGCAGAGTCAGCTGGTTGCCGCCGGCGGCCACGCTCACCTCAGCCCAATCCGTGTTGCCGTCGGCCAGGTCGAAGGCCCGGTAGCCGTGGGCGTCCGGTCCCAGGGGGCGGCTGACGGGATCGGCGCTGCCCGCGCAACTCACCAGCACCTGCTGGCCCAGAGGCAGCGTGAAGGAGAAGGCGCCGCCGGCGGAAGTGGTCTGCACGGGGAAAGCCGGCATGTCGGGGCCGCTGATGGAGACCTGGGCGCCCGCCAGGGGCTGGCCGAAGCCGTCCAGCACCACGCCGTAGACCTCGGCGCTGGGCACCAGCTGGAGCTGAAAGTCCAGCGTGTGGACCACGCCGGATTCCACCGTCAGGGTCTGCTGGCCCGTCTGGTAGCCGAAGAAGGCGGCCTCGAGGGTCACCTCGCCGGCGGGGAACATGATGGAGAACTGGCCCAGCTCGTCGCTGGTGTCGTGGCGATCGCCGGCGCTGTCCTGCACCAGCACGCCGGCCAGCGGCTGGCCGCCGGCCCCGCTCACGGTTCCGCTGACGGTGCCGTAGCCCGTCATGGACTGCAGCACGGCCTCGTAGGCATTCACCAGTCCCCAGCCGTAGGTGTTGTCCTCGCCCGCCGTGCCCAGGGGCAGGGCCGTCTCCATCAAAATGGTCTTGATGGTGACCACGTCCAGATCCGGGTTGGCGCTGCGCATCAGACCCACCACGCCCGCCACGTGCGGACCGGCCATGGAGGTGCCGTCCATGGTGGTGTAGCCCGTGTCGCCCGAGGCGTTCACGGAGTAGATGTTGGAACCGGGCGCCACCACTTCGGGCTTGATGCTGAAAGTGCCGCCGCAGCCCGAGGGTCCGCGGCTGGAGAAGGAGCTGATGGCGTAGGGCGCCGTGTAGGCGACACTGCCCACGCTGAAGCAGTTGGTGGCCGTGGTGGCGCGGTCGCCCGGGCTGCGCAGGCTGGTGCCGCTGGGGCCTTCGTTGCCCGCGGACCAGGTGTTGGCCACGCCGGCGGCCTCGCAGTGGTCGATGGCCTCCCACCAGCGGCTGTCGCAATCCAGGTAGCCGAAGCCCTCGTTGATGCCCCAGCTGTGCTGGACCACGTCCGGCACCTCGTCCACGGTGGTGGGGTCGCCGTCGGGATCGGCCAGCCACTCCAGGCCGGCGAGCACGGCGTTGTCGAAGGCGGTGCCGACGCCGCTGTCAATCACGTTGGTGGCGATCCAATGCGCGCCGGGACAGACGCCGATGCTGTCGTTGGGGGCCAGGCCCGTAATGGTCCCCATCACGTGGCTGCCGTGCCCGTTGTTGTCCGACGGCATGGTGGTGTTGCCCCAGGCGTCCCACCAGCACTCGGAGGCGGGGGCGAAGTTGCCGCGCCAGCGGTCCACCAAGGCCTCGTGGGTGCGCCGCACGCCCGTGTCCATGTTGGCCACAATGGCGCCTTCGCCGCGGATGCCCAGCTCGTACCAGACGCGGTCGGCCTGGATGGCCTGCAGGCCCGGCGTGATCCCGATCTCGCGCTCCGTGCGCTCGCCGGAACCGGCGCCCGCCGGCTGGATCAGCTCGGGCACCAGGTCGGCCTCCACGCGCTCCACGCCGGGCAGCTGGGCCAGTTCGGGCACGACGGCGGCGGTGGTCCGCACCACGACGGCATTGATCAGCCAGTGCGGCGTGTAGCCTTCCACCTTGCCGGCCTCGTGCAGCTCCCCAAGGGCGGCCAGGACGGGGCCCTGGCTGGTGCGGGCGGTGGACTGCAGCAGCTCCAGCACCTCGCGATGCCGGCGGGCCAGACCGGCGCGCTCCGCATGCAGGCGCTGGTCGAGGGAGGCGACGTCGGCCCGGGAATCCAGGGCCAGCAGCACGCGCAACTCGGCGTCGGCCGCCTGGGTGGCCAAGAGCCGCCCCAGACCCGGACTCACGGTCCCGGCGTGGGCGAACCCGGCCAGGCAGCAAACTCCCGCGACGCCCAGGCCGCGCAGCCATTCCAACTTCATGTCTCCTCCTTGCCTCCCGCGAGCGGGGTGGTTGACGTTCCGGATCCAGTTTCATGATGCAAAAATTGGGCCGCGGGGGGTGAACCGGAGAATGGAGCCGGCCCGCCGCGCGCGCGCCGCCCCCCGCAGCAGAACGCCGCCGATCCGGGGCCAGGCACTCCGACGGGCCGCCACGAGTCGCTTCTTCCACGCTGCCCGTCTGCAGATTCCTGCCGGGGGCCGCTGAGTTTGCCAGAGTGTCAATTCCGGCGGATGGTCAGGCGGGCTGGACAAACCCCGGCAGTAGTGTCCGGCATCATGCCAGGCTACCGCCCCTGCGCCCACCGCAGCAGTTCATGATAGGCCGGCTTCCGAGAGCCGTCGAAGCGCAGCACGCCGTAGTGGCACCAACCCGCCGGATCCTGTGGTGGGCATTCATCCTGGATGTTGTACCAGAAGAGCTTGCCGGCGAAGTCCCAGCGCCCCCATTGGTTCAGGTACTCACCCACCCAGCGGGCCTGCGTCGCCTCGTCCACGCGGGGCAGATGTGCGCCGCCCGTCCGCGCCCCCAGTTCAGTGGCCCAGATCTGTTTGTCGCCGTCGCCGTGGGCGACCATGATGGCGTGCAGCTCGGCGGTCAACAGGAAGGGATTCAACGCCTCAGGTTCCGAGAGCGGTCCGCCGGTGCTCCCGCCGGCGCGGTCTTCGTACACGGCATATGGATGATATCCAAGCAGATCGAAACTGGCGGAGAAGGCCCGCGCGGAATCCGGGGTGGATCCATACTGCCGCTGCAGCCAGAGTCGGCTTCCGACCACCCGGTTCCACTCGTTGTCCTCCGCCTTCGGCCAGATCCCGCCCACCAGGATCTGCGCACGTTCATCCCGCGCCCGAATCCGTTCCGCCGCACCAGCCAGAACCTCGCGATAGGTGGCTGCGCTGCGGCAAGTGTGGTCCTTGTTCAGGGTCGAGTAGAACTCCTGCGCGTTGGGCTCATTCCAGATCTCAAAGTGATGGATGCCCTTGCCCCGCCCATACCGGGTCGCGACCGAATCACAAAAGGCCCGCCACTCGTCCAGGTGACGGCGATCCGGGGCGGAGTGCAGCTTGTCCGACAGGCAGGCGGGCCGCGCCCAGGTCGGGGTGTAGGCCACCACCATGACCACGTTCAGGCCCAACTCCCGGGCGATGTCCACCCAACGGTCCACCGGTTCCCACTCCAGGGTTCCCGGCACGCGTTCCACCACCGACCAGTCGCAGTCGGCCCGAATCCAGCGCCCGACCCTCCCAGCCTCCGTAAACGTCCGCCGGATGTGCTCTGCGGATTGATTCGTCAGCGACCCGGTGCTGAATCCCAACCTCTCGTGGAGCGGCTCCTGCGCCATCCCCAGCCGGCCGGCAGCCAGCAGGAAGAGGAGCAGCAAGGCGTTTCTGAGCCCGTCGAGCTGGCTGGGCCGGCGGATGGTCAGACGGGCTGGACAAATCCCGGCAGTAGTGTCAGGCATCATGCCAGGCTCCAGCTTCAATCCAGGTCCAACGGCGGGCGATGGGCGCGGCGGCGCAGCCAGTTGATGGACTTCAGCAGCGCCGGACGGGTCACCAGCCAGCGCTCCAGCCGGTACTTGCCCGGGTAGACCGCGATCATCAGGCCCATCAGGATGGTCAGCAGGCCCTGGCCCGGCAGCGCCAGCAGGACCAGGCCCGTCAGGATCAGCAGCAGGCCCACGACGGTCCGGCCCGTCAGCACCAGCGCGCGGATCAGCGGGTGGCGCAGGGCCCAGGCCGCGCGCCGGCGCTTCTCGCCGGCAAAGTAGTCGGCGGGCAGGCGCAGAATCAGCCAGGGCACTAGCAGCAGGGAGGCCAGGGTGAGCAGCAGGGAGAAGCCCGCCAGCCAGAAAAGCGGGGCTGCGTAGGTGTGCAAAAAGGTCGCGAGGGATTCAAACCCGTGCTCCACCGCCCCTCCCCAGCCTTGGGATCCCACCTGCCGGGCCGCCGGCGGATCCCGCGGCCGGGAACGCGCTCAGCCCTCCAGCCGGCGCCAGTCCAGGTCTTCCTTGTCCAGGAAGGCCCGCACGCCCTTGCGGCAGGAGACGCTGAAGCGCTGCTTGATGTTGGCCTCCAGGGCCAGGTCCAGGGCCTCGGCGTCGGACAAGCCGCGCAGGCGCTCCAGCAGAAGCTTGGTGGCCGCCACGGCCTCGCCCGAGCAGGTCCGGGCCATGGCGCGGGCGCGTTGGCCGGCCAGCGCCAGCACCTGGCCTTCCTCGGCCAGCTCGTTGATCAGGCCCATGCGCAGCGCGGCGTCGGCCTTGACCAGCCGGCCGGTGAGCAGCAGGTCGCGGGCCGCGGTCTCGCCGACGCGCTCGGCCAGGAAGACGGCCACCAGCGCCGGGATGAAGCCGATGCGCACCTCGGGATAGCCGAAGCGCGCATGGACACGGTCCGCCAGGATCAGGTCGCAGGCGGTGGCCAGCCCGCAGCCGCCGGCCACGGCCGGGCCATTGATCGCGGCGATCCAGGGCAGGCGGCTGGAACGGATGGACACCAGCAGCTCGCGCAGGCGCTCCGTATCCAGGCGGATCTCCGCCTCCGGCGCCTCGACGCTGCGCTCCAGGTAGGCCAGGTCCATGCCCGAGCAGAAGGCCTTGCCGGCCCCGGTGAGAACCACGGCCCGCAGGCCGGGGTCCGCCTCCAGCGTGCCGGTCAGGTCGTGCAGCTCGCGCACCATCCGGTCGTCGATGGCGTTGCGCAGCAGGGGCCGATTCAGGGTGACCAGCGCCACCTGCTCGTCCTGATGAACCGTCAGAGTCGTCATGAACCGCCTCCCTTGGCCGGGCCGCCGCCCAGTTCCTTGCCCAATTCCTCCAGGCAGGTGCGCAGGCAGGCGTCCAGCAGCTCCGGGTACTCGGCCTCCGGCACGCCCTGCACCACCTGGCCCTCCGCCAGCACCTGATTCTCCGTCAGGGTCCAGGCCTTCTTGCGTTGATGAGTGGGATTCCCCGCCGCGTCCACGAAGAGCAGCAGGGGTTCGCCCGCCGGGCTGAAGAAGGAGAGTTCCACGCCCGTGGTGAAGCCCAGCGTGGCCTTGTACTGCGTGGCCTCGCGCTCCGTGCGCGCCAGTCCCACCCGCACGTCCACCAGGATCTGCGGCTGGGGCGAATCGTTCAGCAGGATCTCCCCCAGCGGACGGGCGACGAACTCGCCGCCGGCCAGGGCCACTTCCGCCGCGGCCACTTCCGCGGCCAGCGCTGCCGGCGCCAGCATGTTGAAACGGCCCGCGCCCATGGCCTGGTGGGCCCAGAGCGCGATCTGGAGCGTGTCCGGCGTCCAGGCGGGGTCCACCTTGGGGCCGCCCGCCTGCACGTGCCGGATGCGCGTGTTGGGCCGGGCGCTCCAGGCCGGCAGGCGCAGCAGGTCGCCCGCGGCCGGGGTCGTGACGCCGTCGCCCACGGTGAGCTCGGCTTCCAGCCGGGGCCGCGCGGCCCGCACCTCGCAGAGGCCGATCTGGCGCATGCGGCGCGCCAGGGCGCGACCCTGGCGGTCCAGCACAGGCTCCCCGGGCCGCAGCAGCAGGCCCCGCTCGCCCACCGCGGCCGTGCCGTCCAGGACGACGGTCTCCCCCGCGACGCCGCTCACCGGCAGGTCGCGGCCCGCGGGTCGCCAGGCCGCGGCCGCCTTGAGGGCCAGCTCGCCCAGCGCGCTGCGCGCCAGTTCGCGCCAGGCCGCGCCCAGATCCGCCTGGCGGTAGGTCTCGTTGTGCTTCTCCACCCGGCTGGCCTGGTGGGGCAGGCTGAGCAGGACCTCGTGCGTGCGGCGGTCGTAGATCTCCAGCAGCAGGCCCAGCCGCAGGGTGCGGGCCTCGTAGCCCAGCCGCCGGGACTGGGTGATTCCGGCGTGGGTCACCACCAGCCGGGCCAGGGCCTGGGGCAGGCTGCGATGCCCGACGATCTCGTCCTGGCGCACGTCGCCGGCGGCGGAGAACACGCTCTGGGCGCGGAAGAAGGCCGCAGCCAGCTCCGCGCCGGAGGAAGAACCCACCAAGAGCGGCGGCAGCATGGGAAAGGCCCGGCTGTCCACCAGCGCGTCGTGCAGCCACTGGCCCAGCGTGGCCGGATCCACGTCGAACCACTCGTCCAATTGTCCCGCGGCGGGCAGCGCGGCGCCAGCCACGGCCAGGGGCGGACCCTCGGCGGCCAGCAGGCCGTTGATGCCGCTGAAGCGCACGGGCTGCCGCAGGGGCGGCGCCTCGGCGGTGTTGCCCGCCAGCACGCGCGCCGCGCACCAGTCGCCCTCGGCCTCCTGCACGCGCAGCAGCCAGCGCGATTCCCCCTGGATCAGCTCGCCCGCCGCGCCCACGGTCAGACCCTGGCGTGTGCCGCGATCCAGCACCAGCAGGCCGTCGGTCCCCAGCGCCGTGCCCACGGCCTCCAGGCTGCCGGGCCGGTAATGGCTCCCGCTGCGGGTGGCGGCGGTCTCCAGCGCCAGGTCCAGCGCGTCGCTGAACTGCTGCAGGCGGGTGGCCCGGTCGGGCTCCGCGGCGGTCTCCAGCGGGATGCGCACGGTGGCGTCCTGGCCGAACCAGACCTGGCCGCTGCGGATGTCGAAGAACTCCAACCGCAGGCCCAGGCTGAAGGTCCAGACCTGCAGGCCGCCGTAGAACACGGTCTTGCGGATGTCGGCGCGGGTGACCACGCCGCGCACATAGACGCGCTCGCCGGCCTGGGCCAGGGCGCCCACGTCCCGGGCGGGATCGGCCAGGAAGTCGGCGTGCACGCGCCAGCCGGAGTTGCGGGCCAGCAGCTGGGGCAGGCGTCCGGCCGCCCGGGCCGCCAGTTCCCGGCCGCCGTCGGCCAGGAAGGCCGCGTCCACGTCGGCGCGCGCGTCCACGAAAATGTCTGTCACGACGAGTTCCGGCCCGGCGGGTTCCGCCGCGCCCAGCGGCCCGGACAGCAGGCCGGCGAAGCACGCCAGCAGCAGGAACGGCAAGAGAAAGGCCGCGCGCGGGCGGCCTCCCCAAGTCGTTGAACTGGTTGTGCCCGTGACTGGCATGCCCTAGAAGTCCTCGATTGTTTCGTACGAACCGCCGCTGGCCGGGGCCGGCGTCAGCTCCAGCTGGTTGTTGGCGCGGGTCTGCTCCACGGCCTGGAGCAGGGCGCCCAGCGCGTCCAGCTGCCCGGGCACGCGGCCCAGGGATTCCTGCAGCCGGGCGGGCATGGCCGCCACGCGCCCCGCGTCCTTGCCCAGGCGCAGGGCCTGCCGGGGTTCCCGGGCGGCCTTGAGCACGTCGTCCGCGTCGCCCACCAGTTTCTTCCCGGCCTCCAGCGCCACCTGGTCGCGGCGGATCGCCAGCAGCAGGTTGCTGCCCAGCCGGCCCATGTTGCGGGCCTGCTCCGCGTTCAACTGCTTCGCG
Source organism: Candidatus Delongbacteria bacterium (assembly GCA_041675285.1). NCBI lineage: Bacteria > Candidatus Delongiibacteriota > Candidatus Delongbacteria bacterium. Next base: position 34,854 of record JBAYTZ010000016.1, on the reverse strand, counting down.
GCGAAGCGCCGCTCCTGGCGGGCCCGCTCCACCACCTCCGCTTGGTACTGGCGCGACTTGACGACCACGTCGCCCGCCGCGGCGTCGCCGCCGACCTGCAAATCGGCCAGCAGCTTCTTCTCCTCCGCCGTGGCGGCCAGGGAGAAAAGCGCGGCGCGCCCGGACTCCAGGCAGGCCGTGGCCCCGTCCAGCTGGGCCACCAGTTCGTCGGCCCGCCCCAACCAGAGCTTGGGATCCGCGGCGCCGGCGCCGGAGGCGGCCAGTTGGGGAGCGGCCGGGGCCTTGGGCACGGCGGGCAGCTTGGGCAGCCCGGCCAGGGCCGCGAGGGCCAGCGTCAACAGCAGGCCGCCGCGCAAGAACAGGCGCGCGGTTCTCACTTCTTCAGATAGAAGTTGAGGTTGTTGCCCTTGGCCTCGCGCAGATCCAGCTGCGGGAAGGCCGGGCTGAGCGCCTCGACGATGGCGTAGGTCAGCTCGTCCACGTCGTTGCCCTTGTAGGTCAGGTCGATCTCCAGCCGGTGGAGCTTTTCGTCCCAGCTGCGCTTCTTGGCGTGGGTCACGCCGCCGATCCCTTTCAAGCCGGTGATGAACTTCATGCCCTGCTGGACGAAGGAGTCCACGTTGTAGAGCTTGATGACGTAGTCCATGCCGTTGTTGGCCTTGTCCTGCCAGTACTGCAGCACCTGATCGATCAGGGTCTGGCTGACGCCGTCGCCGGCCCGGGCGCCGCTCTCGCTGCGGGCCTGTTCGGGGCTGATCCCCACGCCGCTCTGCGAGTACTGCTTGGTGCCCAGCAGCGCGCCCGTGGAGGCGTCGACGATCTTGGCCGTGAAGGTGGCCGTGGCCGTGTACTTGCCGCCCACCAGGTTGGCGGGCTCGGCCTTGCAGGTGCCCAGGATCAGCACCTCGGCGCCGTACTCGGCGGCGGCCTGCTGGGCCAGGCGGATGATCGCCTCGCCGTTGTTCATCAGGTCGTCCATGGTCTGCATTTCGCTGGAGCGCAGCTTCTTGACGGTCTCCGCGTCCACCAGGGCGAAGCCGCGGCCCAGGAAGCGCTCGGCGATGCGCGCGGCGCTGGCCGGGTCGTCCACGGCCTCCTGCTGGTCCTTGGCCAGGCTGCCGTCCCACCAGTACTCGTCCACCATGATCATCATCTTGGGCTTGCCCACCAGCTCCTGGAGCAGGCCCAGCGCCCGGGCGTCGTCCCCCAGCTTCTGCTGGTTGACCACGGCCCGCACCTTCATCCAATACATGTCGATCTGCTTCTTCTCCTCGAGCACCTCGTAGGTGCTGACAAAGCCCGAGGCCCGGCTGTAGATCTCGTCCTTCTTCAGCTCGAAGTTCTCGACCATCGTGCGGCTCTCCATCAGGGTGCCCAGGGCGGTCTCGACGGCCTTGCGCATGGCGTCGCGCAGGGCGGCCTCCCGGGCCGAGAGCGTGTTGCCGTCGATGATCTGGGCCAGGCCCTCCACCGTGACGGTGGCGCTCTCCTGGGCCCGCGCGCCGCCGGCGGACAGGCCAAGGACGATCAGCAACAAGGTCAGCAGCCAGCGGAGGCCGGCCGGGTGGGTGGAGTGTGATGCCCGCATGCGAGTTCCCCTGCTTGGGTTGATCGGGAGAGTTCGTCGCCCGGGATGAGTGGGCGGCACTGGGAATCTACCTCCGCTCCCGGCAAGCCGCAAGGAGCCCCGGTGGCGGGGCGAGGCTGACGGCCGTGCCGGAGCCCCGTCGTCCGGCCGCCCGCGACAGCTTCCACCCCGTTGGCTATTTTGAACGCCCGGCCAGCGGGGCCGGACCATCAGGGAGAACCACCGTCTTGAATCAGCTGCACTTCGATGGCGCCCGCCTGCTGCTGGCCGCGGGCATCCTGCTCGGCATGCTCCTCGTCCGCCTGATCTTCCAAAAGGTCATCCTGCGCCACTTGATGCGGGTCACGGCGCTGACCAGCATGCGCCACGACGATCTGGTGCTGGAGGCCATCCAGCCGCCGATGACGGCCTTTCTGCTCAGCCTGGGTGTCTACTGGTCGCTGGTGGCGCTGCAACTCCCCACCACGCCGCTGAACCTGCCACGCTACCTCGAGCTGGCCTGGCACGCCACGGCCATGGCGCTGGTGATCTGGCTGCTCTACCGGCTGATCACGCCGCTGGCTGCCTTCCTGGAGGACCGGCTCTTCTCCGGCGACGAGACGGGCCGCCGCCAGTTCGCGCCCATCCTGACGGGCGTGCTGCGCTTTCTGCTGATCACGCTGGCGGCCGTGTTCGTGGCCCACAACCTGGGCTACCAGGTCACCAGCCTGCTGGCGGGGCTGGGCATCGGCGGACTGGCCGTGGCGCTGGCGGCCCAGGACACGCTGGCCAACATCCTGGGCACGGTGGTGGTGCTCAGCGACCGGCCCTTCCGGGTGGGCGACTGGGTGCGCGTGGACGGCCAGGAGGGCACGGTGGAGGGCATCGGGTTCCGCTCCACGCGGATCCGCACCTTCTCCAAGAGCCTGATCGTGGTGCCCAACAAGCTGCTGACCGAGAAACAGATCGAGAACTGGTCGGCCATGACCTGCCGCCGGGTGAAAATGTCGCTGGGCCTGCTCTACGCCACGGAGCCGGAGCGCCTGACGGCCTTCGTGGAGGATCTCCGGCAGTTGCTGGTGACAGACCCGGGCGTGGACGCGGAGGCCGTGACGGTGGCCTTCACGGAGTTCGGCACCAGCAGCCTGGACGTGCTGGTGGTCTACTTCACCCACGCCATCCCCTACGACGAGCACCTGGTGGTGCGCCAGCGGATCAACCTGGCCATCCTGCGCCTGGCCGCCGCGCGGGGCGTGGAGTTTGCCTTCCCCACTCGCACGGTGCAGCTCGAACAGCCACGCTGATATGGAACCGACCACAGAGACGCAGAGACACAGCTTTCAATCAATGCACTTGGTTCAGAGGATAAACCTGCGTATCCCTTCCTTCATCAATTGGGTCTTGAAGTTGAGCAGCAAGCCGATCTTCAATCCGGAGATACGTAGGTAAGAGAGGATCTGAGCTTCATGGACGGGTAGCACTCGCTCAACCGTCTTCAATTCAATCAACACCCGGCCCTCGACCACGACATCGAGTCGCAGCGCGGCGTCCAATCGAAGCCCATCGTATTCGACGGGAAGCCAGACCTGACTCTCCACCTGCAATCCGCGTTTGCGGATCTCGTGCAGCAGGCAGACCTCGTAGATTTTTTCCAATAAGCCCGGGCCGAGATTCCGATGCACTTGGAAGGCAGAACGCACGATGAGGCCCGAGATGAGGTTGAGTTCAGAATCGATCATGCCATTCCCTTTGGACCATGATCCCACAACTCAGCACTGTGCCTCCGTGTCTCTGTATTGAGATGGAATTCGGATTCTTTGGCTCCGCTCGTCCACTTGGCTGGACAGAGCTTGACCTAACGGAACCCACATCATGGGGCTGACCGAGTCCCTATATTGTCAGCCCATTTCAACAACCGGAGCCGCACATGAGCCCTTCCAGCCTGCGATCCACCCTGGTCCTGCTCTGCTCCTGCGCGGCCCTCTCGGCCTGCGCCCAACCTCGGCAGCTGACCATCCTCCACGTCAACGACATGCACACCCACTACCTGCCCGAACCGGCGGAGTGGGTCAAGGAGGATCCCAAGCCCCTGACCGGCGGCATGGTGGCCCTGCAGGAGGCCGTGGCCCGGGAAAAGGCCGGCGCGTCCGCCACGCTGGTGCTGGACGCCGGCGACTGGCTCACCGGCACGCCCCTCTCGGAGGTGGAGGCCGAGGGCGTGAAGGGTGGCGCCTTCATTCAAATGATGAACCGCGTGGGCTTCGACGCCGCCACCATCGGCAACCACGATTTCGACAACGGCGTGGAGACGCTGCCCAAGCTGATCGGGCTGGCCAGCTTCCCGGTGGTCTCCGCCAATCTGCGCCGCGACGGCGAGCTGCTGGCCCCGGCACCCTGGCTCGTGCTGGAGCGCGGCGGGCTGAAAATCGGCGTGGTGGGTCTGATCCTGGACGATCTGGCCCAGGAAGTCAGCCGCGAGATGATGCGCGGCATCGAGGTGCGGCCGGTGGCCGAAACCGCGCGGGAGGCCATCGCCGAGCTGGACCCGCAGACCGACCTGATCGTCCTGCTGACCCATCAGGGCTGGCGCGAGGACAGCCTGCTGGCCACCCAGCTGACGGGCGCGGACGTGATCATCGGCGGCCACTCGCACACGCGCCTGAAGACGCCCCAGCTGGTGAACGGCGTGCTGGTGGCCCAGGCGGGCAGCTCGGCCCGCGACCTGGGGCGCCTCGACCTGACCGTGGAGGACGACCGGGTGACGGCGCACGAGGGACGGCTGATCCCGCTCTTCCAGCGCGACGTGAAGAACCCCGATCCCGAACTGGCGGCGCTGGTGAAAACCCACGAGGAGCGCATCGACGCCGAGTACGCCGTGGTGATCGGCCACGCGGCGACGGACTTCGGTCGCAACTACTACAAAGAGAGCGCCCTGGGCGACCTGATGAGCGACCTGCTGCTGGGGATCACGGGTGCCGACGTGGCGCTGCTGAACTCGGGCGGCCTGCGCGCGGACTTGAAGTCCGGGCCGGTGTCACGGCTGGACATCAAGCAGATCCTGCCCTTCGCCAACACCATCGTGCTCTTCCGCGCCACGGGCGCGGAGCTGCTGACCCTGCTGCGCACCAATGCCAAGGCCAGCCTCCACGAAGAACAGGGCATCCTGCAGCTGGCCGGGATCCGCTGCGCCTACCGCGAGGGCGCGGCGGGCGTGGAGATCCTGGAGCCCACGGTGGCCGGCCAGCCGCTGGACCCCGGGGCCGTCTACACGGTGGCGACGGTGGACTACGTGCTGGGGCTGGGCGCCAAGTACATGGGCTTCGAGCCCGCCGCGCACGAGAGCCGCTCGGGCACGCTGTTCACGGCCGTGGCGGAGTGGATCGCGGCCCATCCCGAGCTGGAGGCGCCGGCGGGCGGCCGCTTCACCCATCGCCCCTGAACCCGAACCCCATCCCCAACTGAGCGAGGAACCATGCCTGCCTGGCTGAACAACCTGCTGCCGATCCTGCTGCTCCTGGCCGCCGTGGTGGTGGTCCTGAGCCGGCTGCCCAAGATCGACGTGGGGCACACGGACGGCTACCGCCGCCGACGCGTTCTCAACTGGCTGCCCCTGGGTCTCACCTACGCCTTCCTCTACATGGGACGCTACAACCTGGAGGTGAGCAAGGGCGCCTTCGGCGACATCGTGGGCTCCGACGGCTCGGCCATGATGGGCAACGCGGACTTCGGGCTGATCTTCGGCGTGGGCACCATCATCTACGGCTTCTCCTTCATCATCAACGGGCCGCTGACGGACAAGCTGGGCGGCCGCTTCTCCATCCTGATGGGCGCGGCGGGCGCCCTGGTGGCCAACGTGCTGATGGGTCTGGCCTCGCTCAGCCTGCTGCACCAGGGCCCGGGCCACCAGTGGATCGCCGGGAATTTCGTGCTGCTCTTCGCCGGGCTCTACGGCCTCAACATGTACTTCCAGAGCTTCGGCGCCGTGGCCATCGTCAAGGTCAACGCGGCCTGGTTCCACGTGCGCGAGCGCGGCGTCTTCGGCGCCATCTTCGGCATCCTGATCAGTCTGGGCATCTACTTCGCCTTCGACTGGAGCACGATGATCCTGAAGGGGCTGGCCACGGAGCTGGATCCCACCCGCGGCCTGCCCTGGGTCTTCTTCGTCCCGGCCATCCTGCTGGGCATTTTCTGGGTGCTGGATACGATCTACGTGCGGGATACCCCCGGCGAGGCCGGCCAGCGCGACTTCAACACGGGCGACGCCTCCAGCAACGACACGGGGCCGCCCCTGGGCGCGGCCAAGGTCTTCGCGCTGATGCTGCGCAACCCGGTGGTGATGACCATCGCGCTGATCGAGTTCTGCTCGGGCTTCCTGCGCCAAGCGATCATGCAGTGGTTCCGCACCTTCGCCAAGCAGACGGATAGCGTCCTGCACCTGAAGGACGGCTTCGTCTACGAGAACTGGGGCCTCTTGCTCTGCATCGCGGGCATCCTGGGCGGCGTGGTGGCAGGCGTGATCTCCGACCACGTCTTCAAGAGCCGGCGCGGGCCGGTGGCCGTGCTGCTCTACGGCGTAATGCTGCTGGGCGCGGCCGTGCTGGCCTTCGCCTACGTCTCGCCGGCGGTGGGCCTCTTGGTAATCGTGATGTCCATGGCCGTGATCGGCGTACACGGCATGCTCTCGGGCACGGCCAGCATGGACTTCGGCGGCACGCGCAACGTGGGCGTGGCGGTGGGGATCATCGACGGCTTCGTCTATCTGGGCACGGCGGTGATGAGCTTCACCTACGCGGCCATCCTGCCCCAGCAGCAGCTGGACGAGGCGGGCACGCTCATCGGCCCGGCCACGGATCCCGTCAACTGGCGGCCCTGGCCGCTGGCCATGATCCCGGTGGCGGCCCTGGGCCTCTATCTGGCCAGCCGGGTCTGGAGCGCCTATCCGGAGGCCAAGAAGGGCGGCGGGCATTGAGATGGATTTCGAATGGACCCAGCACGCGCGCCTGACAATCGCCAAGCGCGGAATTCCCGAAGAGTGGATCCAACGCGCCCTTCACCAGCCGGATTGGCGGGAACCTGACGCACTGGATCCATCACTGGAGCATCGGTTGATCCGCATCCAGGAGGCGGAAGAGCGTGTGTTGCGGGTGATCGTCAATAACACAACGCAGCCGATCCGACTGGTGACTGCGTTTCTGGATCGCAGAAGGAGACAGATATGAGACTTACCGTGGACCAACAGGCGGATGCGCTCTATCTCGATTTGAGCGAAGGCAAAGCAACCCGCTCGGAAGAGATTTCTCCGGGCATTGTGGTGGACTACGACGATCAAGGCCAGCTGGTGGGAATCGAGGTCTTGCAGCTTTCAAAGCGGGCTCCCCAGCTTGATGTGGGACGCCTGCTGTTTGAATCCACTCCTCGTGTGGCCTAGCCGCCTATAAGACCAGGCCACCCGCGTGGGGATCTGTAACACAGAGACACGGAGACACAGCCAAGGCAATCTGAAATGAGTTCTTCAACCAGACTTTAATCTCTCTGTGTCTCTGTGACTCTGTGGTTTGCTTCGAAAAAACACATCCATAGGAGCCGACATGGCCGCGAATCTGTTCGAGAACCTGATCATCATCGGCCGGCCCGCAGCGGGCAAGAGCGAGGTGATCGACTACCTGAAGAAGACCCCGGACGCCGAGCGCGCGGCGCGTTTCCACGTCGGCCCTTTCGAGGAGATCGACGACTTCGTGTTCGTCTGGGAGTGCTTCGAGATTGACAACATCTACAGCAAGCACGGCATGCCGCGCAAGTTCAGCGACGAGAAGTACTACTTCAACGAGCACTTCGTCTGGAACATGTTCCTGGAGCGGATCAACCTGGAATACGCCAAGAAGCTGGCCTACAACCCGAACTATCACGACACGCACACGGCGCTGATCGAGTTCGCCCGCGGCGGGGAGAACGGCTTCCGCGAAGCCTTCGGTTATCTCTCCGACGAGCTGCTGAGCCGCTCGCGCATCATGTACATCAAGGTGCCCTTCGAGGAAAGCCTGCGCAAGAACCGCAAGCGCGCTCGGCCGGGCCAGGAGGATTCCATCCTGTATCACAGCCTGCCGGACGAAAAGATGGAGTTCTACTACAAGACCAACGACTGGGAGGCCATCGAGGCCGCGGATCCGCAGTACGTGCAGGTGCGCAACTTCAAGATCCCCTACACGGCCTTCGAGAACATGCCCGAGAAGACCGGCGACCCGGCGCTGCTGGGCCCCGAGCTGGAGCGCACGTTGCAGCACCTCTGGGCCATTCCCAAAGCCTGAGCGTCCCACCAGCCTGACCTCTCCACGGCCGGTCCCTCCCGGGGCCGGCCGTTGTCGTGGGTGATGGACAGTGCTCTGGCACCGGCCTGGCACCGGCCTGGCCGGGCGCCATGTATTCCACCTTTCTGCTGGCGCCAGAAAGGTGGAGCCAAAGAGGCGCTTTTTTCAGCGGCCGTAACTAGGCGGCCTCACGGCCGCCGTCAGACAGACGGCCGAGGCAGGCTCTTCCCGGTCCGCTGGTAGTTGGTTCGCGCTTCGCGCTTCACCCAGTTTCTGGTTCAGCCCTGCGGGCTTCACCTCACGCACCCTCATCGTCATCCCCGGCTTGACCGGGGGATCCCATGGCCGGGGCGCAATGGGATGAGGGCGTGCTCATCCCCACAGTCAGCACGCCTTTGAGCCTGTGAGTCTTCGCGCTAGAGCTGATCCTTGGCTGTATCGCACGCAACCCAGCCCAAGGACAATCCAGCCTGGCACCGGCCGAGCGAGCAATCATGGTCAAGACCTGGATCGCTGGATCCTCCATCTTGGGGGCAGGAGGAGGCGCCATGTCCACGCCGGAAGCCAGACCCGCAGCCGTCCGCCGGATGCAGGCCCACATCGAGGCCCACCTGAACGAGCCCGTCACGCTGCAGGCCCTGGCCCGCTGCGCCGGCTGCTCCCCGTGGCACGCCTCGCGGCTGTTCCGGGAGCAGACCGGACTGTCGCCCTTCGCCTATCTGCGGCTGCGCCGGCTCAGCGCCGCCGCGCACAGCCTGGGGGCCACGCGCGACCGGGTCATCGACGTGGCCTTCGACTTCGTTTTCGATTCGCACGAGGGCTTCACCCGCGCCTTCACCCGGCACTTCGGCCTCTCGCCGCGGCAGTACCGGCGGGAGCGGCCCCCCGTGCTGACCTTTATGCCGGAGCGGATGCGCGGCGTCTACGAAATCACCCCAGTGGGAGGAGGAACGATGCAGGATTCCCGACGTACCCAGACCGTGTTCGTCCAGGTGGTGGAGCGGCCAGCCCGCCGGCTGATCCTCAAGCGCGGCGTGCGGGCCACCCACTACTTCCAGTATTGCGACGAGGTGGGATGCGGCGTGTGGGAGCAGCTGGGTGCGCTTCCCGACGCGCTGCACGAGCCGATGGGGCTCTGGCTGCCCGAGGCCCTGCGCCCGCCCGGCACCTCCACCTATGTCCAGGGCGTGGAGGTCCCGCGGGACTATTCCGGGCCGCTGCCAGACGGCTTCGAGTGCATCGAGCTGCCCGCCAGCTTGTGGATGGTCTTCCAGGGTCCGCCCTTTCCCGACGAGGAATTCGGGGAAGCGATTGCCGCGCTGAGCGCGGAGATCCAGGCCTATCGGCCGGAGGCCTTCGGCTTCGCCTGGGACGACGAGGCCGGGCCGCGCTTCCAGCTGGAGCCGCGCGGCGAGCGGGGTTACATCGAGGGACGTCCGGTGCGGCGGCTGGACGTGGCCGACCGGACCTGAGCCAGGGCCGGACTCAGCGCGGGCGGAGCAGCTCGCGGGCGGCGTGGCGCAGGATGTCCGGCCACTCCACCTGGTTCAGCTCGGGCAGATTGGCGAAAGTCCGGAGCAAGCGTTCCTGCACTCCGGGTCGATGGAAGAGCGGTCGGAACAGGCGCGAGGCCAGCAGTTGCCGGCGCAGGTGCCGGGTGCCGGCCTGGTAGCCGGCGCGCAGGTGTTCCTCCGCGTGGTGGGCCGTGACCAGCCGGGCGGCCAGCAGGGCCCGGGCAGCGCGCTCGCCGGAGCGCAGCGCGAAGTAGATCCCTTCGCCCGAGATGGGTTCGCAGAGACCGGCGGCGTCGCCCGTCAGCAGAATCCGCCCGCGGCAGAGACGGGCGGGGCGGTCCGGCAGCGGCCAGCCTGCCAACCCCGGACCGGCCTCGAGCCCCAGTTGAGCGAGATAGGCGCGCAACGCGGGCGCGAGGGAGCCCGTCCTCCCGCTGGCGCCGCAGACGCCCACGGTCTGCACGCCGCGCTTGGGAAAGCGCCAGCCGTAGCCCCAGGGAAAGAGTCCGAAATCCAGCCGCGGCGGCAACTCGGCGTCGCAAGGGATCTGCAGTTCCAGCGCCGCGACGCCCGGCCTCCAGTCCGGGTCCACGTGCTGCCGGACGCGGGAGAACACGCCGTCGGCCCCCACCAGCCAGCGCGCGCTCAAATCCCGGCCGTCGGCCAGCCGCAGCTCCACGGCCCGGCCATCCGCCGTGGGGGCCACGTCGCGCAGTTCGGCCCGCTCCCACAACTCGGCCCCGGCCCGGACCGCCTGGCGAGCCAGGAATTCGTCGAATTCCAGGCGCTGCACGAAGGCCATCCGGTCGCCCAGCCGGCGATCCGTCAACAGGCGGCCGGCGTGCCAGATCTGAAAACGATCCTCGCCTTGGTGGATGAGGTCGGCCGGCCAGGCGGAGCCGTGCAGCTCCTCCAGCAGGCACAGGGTGCGCGCGGCCAGGAAGCCGCCGCAGAGTTTGTCCCGGGGAAACTCGCGCTTCTCCAGCAGGAGGGTCTCCACGCCCGCCCGCGCCAGCAGCAGGGCGACCGTGGCTCCCGCCGGACCGGCGCCGGCCACCACCACGTCGACATCGCGCCTCACGCGGGGGCCGCCCCCTGGACGAACTCCGACCAGCCCGCGGGCCGGCCGCGCTCGTCCAGGCGCCAAGCGCAACAGCAGAGCTCGCGCCGGGCGCGCGTGATCCCCACGTAGCAGACACGCCGTTCCTCGGTCAATCCGGCGCCGCGCTGGTTGCGGAAGTCCGGCAGCACGCCCTGGCAGAGCCCGGTCAGCCAAATCAAATCGAACTCCATGCCTTTGGCCGCGTGGATGGTCAGCACGGGTACACCCTCGTCCTCCAACAGGTCGGCGGGACGGGCCAGGGCCGCCTGCTCCAGCAGATGGGCCAGGGCCGAGCGGGGCTGTCGTCCGGCGCACTCTTCCGTGTCCTGGCGCTGGAACCAACGCTGCAGCCGGCGTAATGCTGGTGTGGGCTGGCCGCCGGGCAGGCCCCGTTGGAACCAGTTCTGGCCGGAGCTGAACTCCAGCAGTTCGGGCGGACGCAGGGTCTGGGCCAGGGCCCGCAGCTTGTCCAGCCGCGCGGCCCAGGGACGGAAGGCCTCCGCCGCGCCGGCCACCAAGTCCCGCCGATCTTCCCGGCTCTCCAGCACGGGCGCCACCAGGACCTCCAGCAGGTGCGCCGTGGCGCTCACGTCGTCCATGGCGCGGTGGGTGGGCTCGTGGCGCAATTGGAGCCGGGCGGCCAGGTCGCCCAGCCGCATGCTCCCCGTGCGCAGGACGCGGCGGGCCAGCGCCAGCGTGTCCGCCGTGGGCCAGTCCGGCAATTGGATGCCCAATCGGCGGGCGTGGCCCTGCAGGAGCGAGATGTCGAAGCGGATGTTGTGGCCCACCACCAGCGAGGGGCCGATGAACTCCACCAGCTCGGCGAAGGCCCGCGCGGGATCCCGCCCCTCGCGGCGCAGCAGCTCGGCGTCCAGTCCGTGCACGGCCGCGGAGGCGCCCAGCGGCCGGGTGGGTTTGAGCAGCAGGTGCAAGCGGTCCAGCTCCACGTCGCGCGACCAGCGCTGGCAGGCGATCTCCAGCACCTCGTCCTGCTCCGGATCCAGCCCGCTGGTTTCCACGTCCAGGACCACGTGATGGTGCCGCTCCCAGCTCTCCAGCAGGTCGGCGAAGGGATCCCCGGCCGCCAGCGTGCCGCCGCGCACGAGGTCCGTCAGGGCCAGGTGGGCCTCCGCGGCATGGGGCTGCACGCGCTCCACGGCCTGCCGCAGCTCAGGCTCCAGGCCACCCCAGCGCAGCCAGCGCCCCAGGGCGTCCAGGTCGGACTCGTTTGCCACCAGCCGCAGCGGCGCCAGCAGGGCTCGCACTTCCGGCCGCCGGGAGAGGCGCAGGTCCTCCTCGAGCAGGGCCGTGCCGCCCGCCCGTTCGATCTCCCGGGCCACCAGCCGGCAGACCCCGTTGCTGCGGGCCAGCACCGCGGGCCGCGTGCCGGGACCGCCGCGCGCCAGCACTTCGCGGGCCACGCGCCGGGCGCAGTCCTCCGGATCGTCGGCCAGCAGCCAGCGGACGGGCTCGCCCTGGGGCAGGTGGGGAGCGGGCTGCAGGCGCGTGTGGCGATCGGGCAGTCCGGCGGCCACCTGGCCGGCCAGTTCGAGGATCGCCCGCGTGCCGCGGTGGTTCAGCCCCAGCTGAAAGACGCGCGGCTGGCCGAACGCGCGCTCGAAGGCCGCCAGCAGGCGGTCGGGCTGCGAGCCGCGCCAGCCGTAGATGGTCTGGTCCAGGTCGCCGAAGAAGGCCAGGTTGCCGTGGGGGCGGGCCAGTGCCTCCAGCAGGCTCCACTCGGACATGTGCGTGTCCTGCACCTCGTCCACCTGGATCCAGCCGTACTGGGCCTCCCAACGCGCGCGCAGCGCGGCGTCGCCGGCCAGCAGGCTGCGGGCCTGGTGCACGAGCAGGGGAAAGTCCAGCGCGGCGCGGGATTTGAGTTGGGTCAGATAGGCGGACAGCCAGGCGCGCCGGCCGGCGTCCAGGCCTTCCAGGGCCGCGGCGGCCACGAAGCCTGGCCGACACTGCTCCGGCTCCAGGGCGCTCAGCCGCCGGCCCCAGTCGTGATACAGGCCCGCCGCCTCGCGCTCCGCCTCCGCCTGCAGCTCGCCCCGCCGGGGATGGCAGCGCGCCAGCAGCTCGCGGCTGTCCAGGTCGTCCAGCACGGTGAACTCGCCGGGCAGACCGGCCGCCGCGGCCTCGCGCCGCAGCAGGTGGGAGCAGAATCCATGGAAGGTGAAGACCGCCGTGCGGGCGGCGCCCGGGCCGAGGCCGGCGCTGCGCAGGCGCAGTTCGCGGGCGGCCCGGTTGGTGAAGGTGAGACAGAGGCAGCGCTCAGGTTCCAGGCCCGACTCCAGCGCGGCGGCCAGCCGGCGCGCCATTACCAGCGTCTTGCCGCTGCCCACGGGGGCCAGGACCAGCAGCGGGCCTTTCAGGGCCTGGACCACGGCCTGCTGCTCGTCGGTGAGGGTCTGTTCCGCTTCCGGCCTCATGGCTGCCTTCCCGTCCCGTGACCGCTGCCTGCTTCGCCACCCGTCAAGATGGGCGCCCGCGGCGCGGGATGCCAGCCGGCCCGGCGCTAACCGGCGGGGAATCGCGCCGGCCGTCCAGCCGCCCCGGCAGCCGGGGCGGCCCTCAGCGGTCGCCGGGAGATCCGGCGCGCGGGCTGGACACGCTCAGGCCGCGTCGTCCGGTGCGGCCGGCGTGCCGGCGGCGGATTCCGCACCTGCCGCGCCCTCGGCGGCCCCTCCGCGACGACGGCGGCGGGGACGCTTGCGCGGACCCTCGCTCACCGGCCCAGCCGGGCTGGCCGCTCCCTCTTCCAGCGGCGCAGCGGTCTCCAGGGCGGGGGCGGCCACGGCCTCGCTGGGGGCGGGACGCTCGTCCCGGCGCGGTTCGCGTTCCCGACGGTCGTCGCGGCGCGGCTCCCGCTCCCGGCGCGGTTCGCGTTCGCGCTCGCGCTCGCTGCGGCGCGGACGGTTGGGGTCGTCCTGCATCTCGTCGAAGCGGATCTTCTCCTCGGGCAGCTTGGGCGGCAGGTGCAGGCTGCGGTGGTAGAAGTCGTCCAGCTGCAGGGCCAGCAGGCGCCGACCCTCCTCGCTCTGGGACAGCTCCTCGACCAGCGGCGTGAAGCGGTCGATGCGCTCGTTCATCACGCTGCCGGCGTCGCGCAGCTGCTCCTCCAGCAGCACGGTGGTGCGCTCGCAGACGCGCTGGCTCACCTGCTCCAGATCGGGCAGATCCTTCTTCTGCAGCAGGATGCGGAACTTGGTCTGAATCTCCCGGAGCGGCAGCTCGTCGCGGTAGGTGACCAGCGTGATACAACGCCCGCTCTTGCCCGCGCGCGCCGTGCGGCCCGCCCGGTGGACGTAGATCTCCAGGTCCTGGGGCACGTCGTACTGGAACACGATGTCCAGGTCCTGGATGTCGATGCCGCGCGCAGCTACGTCGGTGGCGATCAGGAAGCGCACCTTGTGCTGGCGGATCAGGCCCATCACCTTCTCCCGCGCGCTCTGGCTCAGGTCCCCGCTGATGCGGTCCACGTCGTAGCCGGCGTTCTGCAGGAACTGGAACAGGTATTCCACGTCGCTCTTGCGGTTGCAGAAGATCAGCGCGTTGGCCGGGTTCTCCATCTCCAGGATGCGCACCAGCGAGCGGTCCTTCTCCATCGGCTCCACGGTGTAGTACTCGTGGGTCAGGGTCTCCACGCCCACGTTGTCGCCGCTCAGCGTGAGGAACTCCGGGTGGTGGAGGAACTCCTTGGAGAGGTTGAGCACGGCGCGGGGCATGGTGGCGCTGAACATCAGGCTCTGGCGCTTGACGGGCAGCCAGCGGCGCACCTTGCGCATGGCCGGGTAGAAGCCCATGGAGAGCATCTCGTCGGCCTCGTCCAGCACCAGGTAGCGCACGGCGGCGGCGGAGAAGGTGCCGCGGTCCAGGTGGTCCAGCACGCGGCCCGGCGTGCCGATCACGATCTGGGCCTTGTTCTCGAGGTCCTTCAGCTGCTTGCCATAGCCCACGCCGCCATAGAGCAGCGCGTTGCGCATGGTGAGGCCTTCGGTCAGGCGCTCCAGCTCGGCGTGGACCTGGATGGCCAGTTCGCGGGTGGGCACCAGGATCAGGGCCTGGCACTCCGCGCGGCTCTCGTCGATGTCCAGCAGGAGGGGAATCAGGAAGGCGCCGGTCTTGCCGCTGCCCGTGCGGCTCTGAACGATGAGGTCCATGCCCCGGCGAATCAGGGGGATGGCCTTCTCCTGCACGTCCATGGGCTTGCTCCAGCCCAGGGCGGTGACTTTGCGGCGGTATTGCTCCGGCAGTTCATCGAAGCTGAAATGGACGGTCTGGGATGATTCGGGCAGGGCTTCCGGGGTCTTCCCCGTGTCAGTCGTATCCGACATGCGGCTCTCTTTAGTAGGGTCCTGCGGGTCCCAGGCGCATCCGGACAACCGCAGGAAGCTGACGAGCGGGAGCGGCGTGGTTCGGGATCGCAGGATGCTGCCCCGCTCCGCTTGGCCGGTGTTGGATCCGCGCGTTCCCGCGCGCCGGCTTTGGCAGGGCAGGCAAAAGGTAGCAACTGCTTGGCTGTCAAACCCGACGGCCGGTTTTCCTTTGACAGGGCGACCGATCCGGCGCTGGAACCGCCCAGCGGCCGGAGCGGGCTCGCGGCCACTTCTTCAGCTTTGGCAAGTGAATTTCCGGCTTTGGTTGTTGTGAATTTTTCAACATGCACTATCTTTGGTCCGCAAGCATGGAAGAGGGACGCGCCCGGCGCGTTCCGGCAAAGGAGACACCGCATGGCACGCATTCTGATCGTGGATGACGATATCGACATCATCGAGGCCAGCCGCGTAATGCTGGAGCTGGATGGCCACGACGTGTTGGCCGCCTACAACTACCAGGAAGGCCTGCAGTCCGCCCTGGAGAACAAGCCGGAGTTGATGATCCTGGACGTGATGATGGACGAGCCCGACGACGGCTTCGCCCTGGCCCAGACCCTGCGCGCACGGGGAATCAAGACCCCGATCATCATGCTGACCAGCGTGAGCCGCGTGAGCGGCATGCAGTTCGGCACGGACAACGACCTGCTGCCCGTGAACGATTTCGTCCAAAAGCCCGTGGATCCTGCCGTCCTGCAGGAGAAGGTCCGCGCGCTCCTCGCCTGACCCTTCCCATCCTCTTTTGCCGCAAGGCAAACGTGGACCCTTTCTGTCGATAACCGAGCCCGGCCCACGCCGGGCTCGGTGCTTTCCGCCCGCGCGGCTTCCTACCTTCGGGCATGCCGCTCCGCCCTTCCCTTCCCAGCTACCTGACGCGGGCCTGCGCCCGCCTGCTCCCCGATCCGGGAGCGACGCCCGCACACCCGAGGCAGCTGGACGAGCTGCTGGACCAGGCCCTGGCCGCCGAGTTGGACGGGAGCGCGCCGCCAGCGCCCGGCGGGCTGGAACTGGCGCCCTGGCGCGGGCAGCCCGGGCTGGCAGGAGAGGTTTTCCAGGAGCTGCAGAAGCGGCGGAATCCGCTGGCCGCGCGGGACGGCCAGGTGTTCACTCCCTGGCCCCTGGCCCGGCGGCTGGTGGAGCTGCTGGAACCCGCCGCGGACCAACGCTGGCTGGACCCCGCCGCCGGGGCGGGCATCTTCCTGCAGGCCGCCGCGGCTGCGGGTGTCCGGGCCACCGCCTGCCAGGCCCTGGAGCTGGATCCCGCCGCGGCCGCGCTGGGCGGTCGGCTGACCCCCGGCTGCGCCTGGCGGGTGGGCGACGCCCTGGCCGACTGGAGCGCGCTGCCCGCCGACTGGCGCGGCGGCTTCGACCGCGTGATCCTCAATCCGCCCTTCCGCAACGGCGTGGAGCGCCGCGATCCCGCCTGGAGCGCCCGCCGGGCGGAGCTGCGCGCGCGCTTCGCCACCACCCGCGGCCCCTTCGATCTTTACGTGCCCTTCGTGGAGCGCGGCCTGGAGTTCCTGCGGCCGGGCGGTCAGCTGGGCCTGCTGTTGCCCAACACCTGGCTGGCCAGCCGCTACGGCCAGGCCCTCCGACTCTGGCTGGCGCAGCGCACCCGGCTCTTGCGCCTGCAGCACGCGCCGGGCCTGCGGCTCTTTCCCCGGGCGGACTTCGAAGCCCTGCTGCTGGTGGTGGAGCTGCGCGCGGACGGGGCGGGCGGGGCCCTGCAGGTGGAGCGGCTGGAGCGCCGACTGGACGTGGTGGAGCGGCACGCCTGCCCGCCGGCCCTGGTGACGGAATTGGCCGCGGAAGGCTGGGGGCCGCTGCTGCAGCCGCCTGGGCTGCGCCGTCTGCACGCCCTGACCCGGCCGCTGGGAGAACAGCATGAAGTGCGGGCCAGCCTGAGTGCGGACGAATTCTACCGGCTGGAGGTGCGCGAATGTCCCGGTCTGGTGCCGGAACCCGCGGAAGTGCGCCTGCTCAGTTCGGGCGCGCTCGAGCCCTTCCGCCACACCTGGGCCGACACGGCCGTGCGCTTTCGCGGCGCGCGCCGGCAGCGGCCCGTGGTCCGGCTGGCGGACCTGTCGCCCGGGCGGAGGAACCAGGCCCGTCAGCCGCGCGTGCTGCTGGCCAACTTGAGCCGCCGGCTGGAGGCCCTGGCCGTGGCGCCCGGCGCGGCCCTGGGCGTGGTCAACGTGATGCAGGTCTTCTGCCGGGATCAGGCGGAGGCGCGGGCCCTGGCGGCCTGGCTCAATTCGGGACCCGTGCAGGCCTGGGTCCACACCTGGCACGACCCCCTGCGCATGAACGGCCAACTCAGCCTGAACCGGGAGCTGGTGCGCTCGCTGCCGGGGCCGCCGCGGCTGGATCAACCCGGTCAGGCGGCGGACGCGGAGCAACTGCGGCGGCTGGGCCGGCTGTTGGCGGAGCTGGCCGACGCCGGCCGTCTGGATCAGGCCGGAGAGGGGCTGCGCCAGCTGGACGAACTGGCCGCCCGCTGGCTCCCCGCCGCCGCTGGAGCCGCCCCGGAATGCTGAGCCGGGGCGCGTTCATGCTGGCATGTTCCGGCGTGCTCGGCTAGCTTTCACGCACTCACACCCCAGCTGGGATACCACACATGCGCACGCTTCCATTCCTCCTCCGGCCGCTGCTGCTGTTCCTTCTGTTGGGAAGCGCCGCCGCAGCCCCGGCGAAATCCGCCTCGCCCGAAGTGGCCAAGCTGGGCTTCTTCATCGGGGACGTGCGTTGCCGCACGGGCGCGGGGCCTTGGGCACCGGCCCGGCTGAACCAGTCCCTGCGCGCCGAGCAGGAGCTCCGCACCGGCCCGGAGAGTCGCGCCGAACTGCAGTTGGGCAGCAGCGTGGTGCGGCTGGGCGAGCGCAGCCAATTGCGGCTGGCGGACCTGAAGCGCAAGGGCGAGGCGGCCGAGGGCGGCCTGCAGCTGCTCTTCGGCCAACTCTGGACCCGCCTGCGCAACCTGGGCGACGAGGGTCTGGAACTGCGCAGCCCCACCGCCGTGATGGCCGTGCGCGGGACGATCTTCCGCGCCGAGGCCGGCGTGGATTCCAGCCTGGCCATGTGGGTCTACGAGGGCCGCGTGGATATGGGCGGCGCCGACCAGGCCGTCGGGTCCGACACGGGCCAGGCCGCGCCGGCGGCGCCCACGGGCGAACCCCGACCCGCCGGCGGGCCGCGTCCGGTGCCCGGACCCTACGAGATCACGCTGGACGAGTGGGTGCGCGTGACACAAGGCATGCGCTTCGTGCTGCGGCCCGACGGACGCTACGCGCTGGAGAGCTTCGACGCCGAACAGGACCGGCTGGACGACTGGGTGCGCTGGAATCTAGCCCGGGACGCGGCCCTGCATGAGTGAGCTCCGCACACGCCTGCTGAAGGCGGGCGCCGCCGGCCTGGCGGCCGTCCTGCTGGGCCTGCTGCTGGCCGGCTGGACACCGATCCGCGGCCTGTTCGACAGCCTGGAATCCCGCCTGACCGACCTGCGGATACGCTCCCTGCCCTGGAAGCCCGCCGCCGGCGACGACCAGATCCTCATCGTCGACATCGACGCCCGCAGCATCGACAAGCTGGGACGCTTCCACAACTGGTCGCGCGCCCGGCTGGCCGAACTCGTGACCGGCCTCCACGCCGGCGGCGTGCGGGCCGTGGTCTTCGATCTGCTGCTGGACGCGGGCCCGGACTCCGGCGCTGACGCCCAGTTGCTGGCCGCGCTGCGGGCCTCCGGGCGCGTGGTGGCCGGCGCGGGTTTCAGCGTGGCGGACAGCGCGGCCTTCCTCTATGCCATGCACACGGCGCCCGCCGGGCTGGCCGGCACGGCCCTGAGCTTCGCCGGCGACAGCTGCGTCCTCTGGCCTCAGGAGCGGTTGGAAAGCGGGCTGCCAGGTCTGCAGGCCGTCACCCGCTGGGGCTTCGTCAACGCCCGGCCGGATCCGGACGGAGTGATCCGGCGCGCTCCGCTGCTGGCCTCCTTCGGCGCCCAGGTCTGGCCTTCCCTGGCGCTGGCCGCGGCCATTCCCGCCCTGGGCTGGAGCGGCCTGGAAGTCCAGGCCGGGCCGCGCACCCTCACGCTCGCCGACCCCGGCGGCGCCGGCCGCCGCAACCTGCCCCACGACGGGCGGGGCAACCTGCTCCTGCGCTACCGCGGGCCCTGGCGCAGCTTCCGCACCGTCTCCTTCTACGACGTGCTGGAGGGACGCCTGCCCCCGGGCTTCCTGCAGGACAAAATCGTGCTGGTGGGATCCTCGCTGGCGGGTCTGGCGGACCTCAAGCCCGTGCCCCTGCAGGCGGCCTACCCGGGCGTGGAGATCCAGGCCACCGCCCTCTCCAACCTGCTGGCCGGGGATCCCCTGCGCGCCACGGGTTGGAGGGGCCTCGGCCTCATGCTGCTGCTGGCCGCCCTGCCCTCGGCCCTGGCCTTCACCCAGCGTCGCGCCTGGCTGGGCCTCCTGCTGCTCGTGGCCACCGCCGGCCTGCTCTGGGCCGTCAGCCTGGTCGCCCTGGTCGGCTGGGGACTCCTGCTGCCCGTGGCCCTGCCCGCCAGCGCGGGCCTGCTGGCCGGCGGCGGGGCGCTGGTACAGCGCCTGCTGGGCGAGGAGCGCCAGCGCCGTTGGCTGGCTGGCGCCTTCTCGCGCTACGTCTCGGAGGAGGTGCTGCAGGAGCTGCTCCGCCATCCGGAGCGCCTCTGCCTGGGCGGCGAACGACGCACCCTCAGCCTGCTGTTCTGCGACATCCGGGCCTTCACCAGCATGAGCGAGCGCGTGCCGCCGGCGGAGCTGGGCGGCCTGTTGAACCGCTACCTCACCGTCATGAGCCAGCTGATTCTCGAGCAGGGCGGCACCCTGGACAAGTACATCGGCGACGCCATCGTGGCGCTGTTCGGCGCTCCGGTGGAACAGGAGGACCACGCCCGCCGCGCCCTGCTGGCCGCCCTGGCCATGCAGGAGCGCCTGGCCTCGCTGCGCGTGGAATTCGCCGGCACGGCCTTCGAAGAGCTGGAGATCGGGATCGGCGTCCACTGCGGACCGGTGCTGGTGGGGAATTTCGGCTCCGATCTGCGCTTCGATTTCACAGCCATCGGCGACGCCATGAACCTGGCCAGCCGGCTGGAGAGCCTCACCAAATCCTACGGTTGCCGGATCCTGGTCTCGCCGGACATCCTGGCCGCCGCGGGTCCGGGTTTCGGCCAGCGCCTGCTGGACCACGTGCGCGTGATGGGCAAGCAGACGCCGGTGGAACTGCACGAACTGTTCGCGCCCGGCCCGGAGCGCGGGGAGTTGTGTCACAGTTTCGAGGCGGCCCGGGCCTTGTACGCCACGGGCGACTTCAGCGCCGGGGCCGCGGCCATGCGCGCCCACCTGGAGCGCTTCCCCGACGACGCCCCCGCCCGGGCCCTGCTGGCACGCTGCGACCTGCTGGCGGCCAGCCCGCGGACCGGCTGGGACGGAGTCTGGCAGATGGACCGCAAGTAGCCTCCCACCCCCGCACGACAGCGATCGCACCGCGCTGGGCAGCCAGCGCCCGGCTCCTCCGGGCTAGAGGCCGAGTTAGATTTGGATATTCTTATCCAATTTCACTTTTTACTACTACAGTCGTGTAGCAATAGATAGAAGGACATCGCATGAGCGCGTTTCTGGGACCCATCCATCACGTGATGCACGAGCGCCTGGGCCGGGTGGCCGGGCGGCAGGAGGAGCTGGCGGCCTTCGCCCGGGAGCGGATGAGCCCGGGCCAGCGCGCGGAGTTCGAATCCGCCTGGACCCTGCGCCACGACCTGCCCCAGGGCGAACTGGGCGAGCTGATCGGCGCCCTGCCCATCCACGGCTGGCTGCAGGAGCAACTGGAAGGCCTGCTGCGCTCGGAGGGCCAACTGTGGGCGCTGCTGGCCGACCGTCCCGAGCGACGGGCCCAGCTGCTGGCCTTCCTGCGCGGTCACGGTCTGCGGGTGGGCGAGGCGCTGCTGGAGGCCGAGCCGGCCCTGGGCGAGGATGCCCGCCGGCTGCTCCAGGCCGTGGATCGCGTGCTGCTCACCAGCCTGCCCTGCGACCGGGTGAGCGAGGTGCTGGCGGCGGGGGAGCGCGCCTTCATCGTGCGCCGGGACCTGCTCTTCCACGCGGAACTCTGGCGCGCGGCCGGGCTGGCGGAGGAGCTGGCCCTGGCCGGGCACGAGGCCTGGATGGCCGGACTCGTCTCCGCGTTGCCCGCCGCGCGGCTGGTGCGCGCCGAGGTCAGCCAGGGAGGGCGCCGGCTCTTCGACGACCGACTCAGCCTGGTGGCCCGGGAGGCCGTGCATGGATCGTGACACAAAGTCCTTCATCCTGGCCAGCCTGGTCTGGCTGCTGCTGGGGGTCTCGCTGGGCGTGGCCATGACGCTCCAGCTGGGCAACTACGCCCTGCTGCGCTTCGCCCACCTGCACCTGCTGTTGCTCGGATTCATGGCCATGATGGTCTACGGCGTGGGCTACTTCATCCTGCCGCGCTTCAACGGCACCACATTGCGCTGGCCGCGCCTGGTGGGCGCCCACTTCTGGATTTCCAACCTGGGCCTGCTGGGCCTGGTCTTCGGCGCGCTGGAGTTCCGGCCGCTCTTCGCCGTGATCTCAGCCCTGGGCGTGCTGCTCTTCGTCCTGAACCTGGGCGCCACCCTGCTGGGCGCGGCGCCTCTGGGGGAGCGGCTGGCCGCCAAAGAAGCCGCGCTGGCCAAGGCGCCGCTTCCGTCCAAGGCTTCAACGCCGCCGGCCGCCCCATCCACGGTCAGCACTCCGCACGCCACTTTGACCGGACATGAGACCATCGGCGAGGTGCTGGCGCGCCATCCGCAGCTCGAGGAGACCATCCGCCTGTTCTTCGGCGACGGCTGTTTCTCCTGTCCGGGCCAGAGCACGGAGAGCGTGATCCAGGCCGCGGCCGTCCACGACATCGATCCGGAATTGCTGCTGGGAGAGCTGCGCAAGCGACTGTAAAAGCTGCCGCAGGCGGCCATTCCAAGGCGCCCAAACCAAGCGGCTAGCCACTTGTGTGACGCGGGAAGAGCACGAGGACGCGCGTGCCCGCGCCGGGGGCGCTGACGCAATAGAGACCGCCCCGGTGCAGGCGGACGATGCCCGTCACCGCGGCCAGGCCAAGGCCGCGTCCGGTGAAGCGCGTGGTGAAGAAGGGATCAAAGGCCCGCTCCAGCACCTCCGGGTCCATGCCCTCGCCCTGATCGACGATCTCGAGGAAGGGGTTCCCGGCCGGATCGGGCTCCAGCGGCAGCCGCGGCCCGGGCAGGTCGTCCTCGCGGAAGAGCCGGGTTCCCACGCGCAGGCGGATCTGTTCCCGCTGGTCCGGGGAAGCCTCCTCCGCATTCTCCAGCAGCCGGTCCAGCAACTCGCCCAGCAGTTCCTCGTGTCCCGCCAAGCGGCCGTGGTCCGGCGTTCCCTCGTGTTCCGGCACCGGGCAGAAGCGGCCGGCGCGGCGGCGGCCCGCCAAGTGGCCCTGAACGAAGGGGCCCAGCAGCAGGGGCCGCAGCTCGCGCGCACCCTCGCCCACGTAGAGCAGCATCAGGCGGCTGAGGGCGGCGGCCCGCTGCCCGATCTGTTGGCAGTGCTGCAGTTCCTGGCTGACTTCGCTGGTCGGATCGAGCTTCAACTGCGCCAGTTCCAGGCTGCCCAACAGCCCGGTGAGCAGGTTGTTGAAGTGATGGGCCACGCTGCCGGCCATGGTGAGCAGACCGGCCTGGCGCACCTGCTCCAGCTCCGTCAGCCGCCGGGTGAGCCGCTCCTCCTGGCGACGCTGGGACTGGTCCAGGATGATCCCGTCCAGCACCCACTCGCCCGTGTCGGGATCCACGTGGCCACGGCCCTGCTCGCGCACCGTCCGGTGGCTGCCGTCGACGTGGACCACGCGGTACTCGATGTCCCAGCTGCGATCCCCGGCCAGGCCGCGCGCCACGCCCTCCCGGACCTTGTCCCGGTCCTCCGCGTGGATCACGGACTCGTACTCCAGGCGGGCATTGCGGATGAAGTCCTCGGGCGGGTGCCCCGTCAGTTCCAGGGCCGCCCGGGACATGTACTCCATGGTCCAGCTGTCGTCGTTGCGGCAGCGGTAGATCACCCCGGGATTGCGCTCGGCCAGCAGGTGGAAGCGCGAGCGCTCGACCCGCACGTCGCTCAGCGCCCGGCGTACGGTTTGGGCCAAGCGACCCACCTCGTCCTCGCTGGACAACTCGATCTGCTCCGGCGGGGCGCCGTTCTCCACCTCGCGGATCTGGTCCTCCAGGCTGGAGAGCGGCCGCAGCACCTGCCGATGGATCACGATCCCCAGGCTGAACAGCAGCAGGACCAGCACGCCGCCCCGGGCCAACAGGAACTGCCCCGACAGACTCGTGCGACGCTGCTCCATCGGGCGCCGGTCCACCAGGACCAGCAGGTGGCTGGATTCCAGACCCTGCGCCTTGAGGGCCCGGGTGAGGCCGAGGGGGCGCCGGAAGAGCAGGCCGCCTTGCACCGGGCGTCCGGCGGAGAGGTCGCCGCCTTCCGCCAGGACCGGCCGGCGCCGTATCAGCTCAGCCAGCGACAGGCCGTCCTCCCCGGGATGGCTGGAGGCCACCACCTGCGGCGGTTCCCCGTTCACCAGCCAGATTCCCTGCACCAACCGGTCGGTGCCGGCCACGCCCAGGAAACGCTCGAGATCGCTGCGCCGGCTCAGGTTCTCCACCCCGCTGGCCAGGATCTGCACCAGGGATTGACCGTGCTGATGCAGGTCCTGCCGGTGATCCGCGAGCAGCCGGCGCTGGAGCAGTGTGGCGCCCAGCGTGGTGGCCAGGCCCGCCGCCAGCAGGGAAGGCAGGAAGACCTTGTAGGCCAGCCGGCGCCGGAAGCGGCGCGGTATCTCACGCCACATGCCGCGCCTCCCGCGCTGCGGGGACGGACTCCGGGCGGCCCGGGCGCACCCGGCGGCGGCGCTCAAGGCGGATGAGGGTTCGGGCTTCGATCCAGTGCATGGCAGGTTTCCCCCCCTTCCAATGCCCTGAATACATCGGCGGATCTTGACCAAAGATTGAGCGGAAATCGCCGTTCCACAAGACTTTCCGCGACGGTTCGGGCCGGGCTGGCCCTTCATTCCGGACGGCTCCTGCACTATATTGAAGCCAACCAAGTCCAAGGAAACCATGAGCGAACGCACCCTGGTCATCGCACTGGGCGGAAATGCCATTTCCACCCGCTCCAGCGACACCATCTACGACGAATTCGCCAATACCCGCGCCAGCCTCCAGGCGCTAAAGCCGCTCTTCGAAGCCGGCGTGCGGCTGGTGATCACCCATGGCAACGGTCCGCAGGTGGGCAAGCTGCTGCGCCGGGTGGAGCTCTCGCTCAGCGTCGTGCCGGAGACGCCGCTGGGCGTGCTGGTGGCGGACACCCAGGGTTCCATCGGCTACATGATCGAGCAGAGCCTGCAGAACTATCTGCACGATCATCAGCTCGAGCGGCCGGTGGCCACCCTGCTGACCCAGGTGCTGGTGGACCCCAAGGACCCCGCCCTGCTGGAGCCCACCAAATACGTGGGGCAGTTCTTCACGGTGGCCGAAGCCATGCAATTCCGCCAGGAATACGGCTGGACGCTGCGCGAGGATTCCGGCCGCGGCTGGCGCCGCGTGGTGGGCAGCCCGCGCCCGCTGGAAATCGTCAACATCCGCGTGCTGAAGCAGCTCGTGGACGCGGGCGTGATCGTCATCGCCGGCGGCGGCGGCGGCATCCCCTGCTACCTGGACGAGAAGGGCCACCTGGAGGGTGTCGACGCGGTGATCGACAAGGACCGCTGCTCGGCCCTGCTGGCCAACCAGCTGGGCGCGCGGGAGCTGATGATCCTGACCGGCGTGCGCCGGGTGTCCGTGGACTTCGGGCAGCCCACCCAGCGGGAGCTGGACACGCTGAGCGTGGCCGAGGCGCGGCGGGGCCTGGCCGAGGGCCAGTTTCCGGCCGGCAGCATGGGACCGAAGATCGAGTCGGCGATCCAGTTCATCGAGGGCGGCGGCGAGCGCTGCGTGATCACCGACTTCAGCGGCGTGGAGGACGCGCTGCACGGCCGCGGCGGCACCTTCATCACGCGCTAAGAGACAATCGACAGCATCGTTGGATCGGCAAGGGACCCGGCGCGCGCCGGGTGATACATCGACAGGGGTTCACATGAAGATTCACGAGTACCAGGGGAAGGAAATCCTCAAGCGCTTCGGCGTGCCCGTGCCCAGCGGCATGGCCATCCTGGAGGGCGAGGATGTGCGCGAGGCCGCAGGCCGCGCCTGGGACGCGCTCCAGCGTCCGGTGGTGGTGGTCAAGGCCCAGATCCACGCCGGCGGGCGCGGCAAGGGCGGCGGCGTCAAGCTGGCGCGCAGCCGGGCGGAGTGCCAGGAGCACGCGGTCCAGATCATGGGCATGCAGCTGGTGACACATCAGACGGGCCCCGCCGGCCAAAAAGTGCGGCGCCTGTGGATCGAGCAGGGCTGCGCCATCGAGCACGAGTACTACGCCGGCCTGGTGCTGGACCGCCAGACCAGCCGCGTGACCTTCATGGTGTCCACCGAGGGCGGGATGGAGATCGAGAAGGTGGCCGAACACACGCCGGAGAAGATCCTGAAGGAGGCCATCGACCCGCGCACGGGCTTCCAGGCCTTCCAGGCCCGGCGGCTGGCCTTCGGGCTGGGCCTCGCCGGCGAGGCGCACAAGGCCGCCGTGAAGACCTTCCTGGCCCTGGCCCGGGCCTACGAGGCCACGGACGCCAGCCTCTTCGAGATCAACCCGCTGGTCTCCACCCAGGACGGCGGCGTGCTGGCCCTGGACGCCAAGGTCAACTTCGACGACAACGCGCTCTTCCGCCACAAGGACTATCAGGAGCTGCGCGACCTGGCCGAGGAGGATCCCAACGAGATCGAGGCCGCCAAGTGGGACCTCAACTACATCAAGCTTGACGGCGAGGTGGGCTGCATGGTGAACGGGGCCGGGCTGGCCATGGGCACCATGGACATCATCAAGCACGTGGGCGGCGAGCCGGCCAACTTCCTGGACGTGGGCGGAGGCGCCAACGCCCAGCGAGTGGAGGCGGGCTTCCACATCATCCTCTCCGACCCCAACGTCAAGGCCATCCTGGTGAACATCTTCGGCGGCATCGTGCGCTGCGACCGCGTGGCGGGCGGCGTCATCGAAGCCGTCAAAAAGGTGGGGCTCAAGGTGCCCGTGGTGGTCCGGCTGGCCGGCACCAACCACGAGGAGGCCGCCGAGATGCTGCGCACCAGCGGCATCGACCTGATCGTGGCCCACGACCTGCAGGACGCCGCCGTGAAGGTGGTCAACGCCGCGCGCGGCAACTGAGGAGACCTGAGATGAGCATCCTTCTGACGAAAGCCAACAAGGTCATCGTGCAGGGCTTCACGGGCGGCGAGGGCTCCTTCCACGCCGAGCAGATGATCGACTACGGCACCACCGTGGTGGGCGGCGTGACTCCGGGCAAGGGCGGCACGCAGCACCTGGGCCGGCCGGTCTTCGACACCGTGCGCGACGCCGTGCGCGAGACGGGCGCCGACACCAGCATCATCTTCGTGCCGCCGCCCTTCGCGGCGGACGCCATCCTGGAGGCCGTCGAGGCGGGCATCCGCCTGCTGGTGACCATCACGGAGGGCATTCCCGTGCGCGACATGATCCCCGTCAAGGAGGCCCTGAACGCCTCCGGCACGGTGATGATCGGCCCCAACTGCCCGGGCCTGATCACGCCGGGCCAAGCCAAGCTGGGCATCCTGCCGGGCTTCATCCACTCGCCCGGCCACGTGGGCGTGATCAGCCGCAGCGGCACCCTGACCTACGAGGCCGTGGGCCAATTGGGCGCGCGGGGCATCGGGCAGAGCACGTGCGTGGGCATCGGCGGCGACCCGATCATCGGCAGCACCTTCACGGACATCCTGAAGCACTTCAAGAACGACCCCGACACCAAGGGCATCGTGATGATCGGCGAGATCGGCGGCAGCGCGGAGGAAGAGGCCGCGGCCTACATCGCCGAGCACATCAAGATTCCGGTGGTGAGCTTCATCGCCGGGCAGACGGCCCCGCCCGGCCGGCGGATGGGCCACGCCGGCGCGATCATCAGCGGCGGCAAGGGCACGGCTTCCGAGAAGATGGCCGCGCTCAAGGCCGCGGGCATCCACGTGGCCCAAAACCCGGCGGACATCGGCGCCATGATGGCCGAGCTACTGCAGTAGCGGCGGGTTCGCGTGAGACACGGATAACCAACAACCCGGCGCAGCGCGCGCCACAGTAGCGAGGATTGAGATGGAACGCACCCTGATGATCATCAAGCCCGATGCGGTGGAAAAAGGCCACATCGGCGACATCCTCTCCATCCTGGAGAAGCAGCCGGGCCTGGACATGATCGCCCTGCGCAAGGTCAAGCTCAGCCCCGAGGACGCCAAGCACTTCTACGCCATCCACAAGGAGCGCCCCTTCTACGGCGAGCTGGTGGAGTACATGACCCGCGGGCCGGTGGTGGTGATCGCCATCGAGGGCGAGAACGCGGTGGCCCGCATGCGCGGGATCATCGGCGCCACCAATCCCAAGGAGGCCGCCGAGGGCACCATCCGCAAGCTCTACGCCGAGTCCATCGGCGAGAATGCCGTGCACGGCAGCGACAGCCCGGAGAACGGCTTGGTGGAAACCGGCTTCTTCTTCTTTGAGCGGGAGTTCCTGCGCCTGCGCAAGTAGGCTGCGAATCCGTGAGACGCCAAGGCCCGGCTCCCGCAGGAGTCGGGCCTTTTTCATGCCGCCGGCGCAAGGTCAGAAGAAGGACAGCGCCAGCCAGACGAAGAGCGCCAGACCCACGGCCCAGCCGAGCAAGATCCAGCGACTCACCATCCCGATGGTCGGACGATCAGAGGACTCCGCCGCGCGGCGCCGGCAATCCGCCACGACCTCGGGCGGGGTCAGCCGCAGGGCCAGCCAGAGCCCGAAAGGCAACAGCAGGAGGTCGTCCAGCAGACCCAGAACGGGAATGGAATCGGGGATGAGGTCGAGAGGGCTGAGGGCGTAAACAGCCGTCGCCAGGGCCACCCAGCGGGCGATCTTTGGCGTGCGCGGATCCCGGGCCACGTACCAGATGGTGAGGGCCTCGCGCCGCAACCGCGCCGCGAGGGCGTCCCGCAGCGGCCTGCGCCGACCGGCACGACTCACACCTCCTCCTCCGGCCCCGCCTCGGGCTCGGATTCCGCGTGCAGCGGACGCAGGGGCAGCAGCAGCCAGATCACCAGCACGGCGGCCCCGGCCACCGCCGCCAGCCGCAGGGGCAGCGGCCAGGCCAGCAGCTGCAGCACCTGGTAGACCAGCAGCCAGACCACGAAGAAGAGCGCGAAGCGCGACAGATCGAGTCCCGCGTGGATGTACTCGGCTCCGCAGCCGCTGCAGCGGTAGGGCCGGCGCGCCGTCACCAGCAGATGGCGCAGGGGCTGGGTCGTCGTGTGACAAGCGGGGCAGCGCAGCATGATTCCTCCCGGCTGGCCTGACTGGAACTGGGCGCCAAGATAGGACTGCGCCCGAATCCCCCGCGCGGCGCCCGCGCCTGGCCGACCCAAGGAAACGCCCGGACGGAATTCCGCCCGGGCGCCATGGGCTCTGCTGTTGAGGCAGATCAGTCCAGCGCGCGCACCTGGTAGAAGCGTTTGGCGGACACCGTCGGCACATCCAGCGTGGGGCTGGCGGCGGGCACGTCGAACAGGGGACTCCAGTCCACGGGCTCCGTCAGATCCGTCGTGGTGTAGACGCGGTAGCCCAGCGCGCCGGGCACGGCCGTCCAGTCCAGCCGCGCCTGGCCGTCGGGCAGCAGCTTGATGGTCAGCTCGGGCGACTGGTGGGCGAAGGAGCCCGCCGTCACGCAGAGCGCGTCCACGGCCACGGGCGTGCCCTGGGCGCTGGCGTCGTAGACGAAGGCCAGCCGCTGATTGGCCCCCCCGGGCAGGGACACGGTTTGTGTCACGGCCAGGTCACAGGCGTCCTCCGGGCCGTCCCAGCTGCGCAGCAGGCTCCAGCCGGAGCCGTCGTCGCAGAGCAGGTGCAGGGCCGTGGGCTGGCCTTCGCTGTGCTCGAAGCGCAGGCGGAAGCTCAGTTCGCCGCCCTCAGGCAGGCGCAGCGCGGGCGTCAGCAGCCAGTAGTAGGCCGGCATCATCCAGCTGCTGATGTAGGCGGCGCCGTTTCCTTCCTGCACAAAGGAGGGATCCGTGGTCAGGGACCATCCCATGCCCCAGGTGGGCTGCAGGTTCGCGCCGTTCAGCCCTCCGTCGAAGGCCTGGTTCAGGCGGCTGGTCCAGCCGGCGGGCGGTACCGACTCGTCGAAGGACTCGCAGAAGGGGAACTGGGCCACCACGCCCGCGGTGGTGAAGGACCAGACTCCGCCCGGCGTGGAGCCGCTCCAGTTGCCGGTGCGCGCCTGCCAGAAGTAGCGCGTGGTCTCGCTGAGCGGCGTGGCCGGCGTCCAGCGGGACTGCGCCGTGCCGTCGGCCAGCACGCGCACGCTCGCGTTGCAGGCGGCCACCGCGCTGGAGTCGGTGCCCAGGTAGAACTCGGTCCACAGGACGGGGTGGGTGTTGTCCCAGCTCCAGCTGATCTTCAGTTCGGGACGCAGGTCCACGGCGCTTTCGCCCGGCTGGGGCGACAAGGCGTACGGCTCCCACGGCAGCTCCGAGGGGATTGCGAAGTCGCCCTCGTCGGCGCCGATGTCCGGCTGCGCGGGGTTGCGCGGCTCGCCGTCCAGGTCGGCGGCCAGCCAGGGGTAGTTTTCCACTCCCTGCAGCCACAGACCCGCGGCCTCCGCCGGCGTGGGCTGGTCGTTGCGCAGGTGCAAATCCGTCTCCGAGGCGAAGCGCGGATCCCCCACGTGGCTGATCTGGTCCTCGCCCGAGGTGGAGCGCCAGGCCGCCAGGTCGACCAGCGGCTGCTGGATGTAGCGGTCGAAGCCCACGCCGCCCCCCGTCGCCGAGGGCACGTGGAACAGGTTGGCGTCGCAGACGGAGCCCGAGCTGGTGAAGTAGGGCGTGCCGACCACGGAGATGGCGGCGTGGTGCCAGCCCGCCTCCTGGTCGGGCGTCAGGTTGACCAGGATGTTGTTGGAGACGCGCGCCGGAGCGGACTCGGGCAGGTGCAGGCAATCCGTCGTCGATTGCGCGCCGCCTTCAACGCGCACGCTGTTGAAGTCGCAGAAGGAGTTGTACCCGTCCTCCAGCGCGATGCCGATGATTTCGGCGCCCGTGCTGCTGTCCGCCAACGCGACCATGTTGTTGTAGAGCTTGGCGCCCTGGGCGCGGATGCCCGTCACGCGCCAGCCGCCGTCCAGGCTGTGGATCCGGTTGCCCGCGACGTGGAGATTCGCCCCCAGCAGGTCCAGGCCAGTGGCCATGAAGCCCCGCACGTGGGCAACCTCGCAACCCTCCACCCGCAGGCCGTTTTGCCCCTGGACGCGCACACCGCTGCCCAACTCCTCCAGACTGCCCAGGCCTTCCGCCGCGGTTCCCAGCACGCAGTCGCGGATGAGGTTGTCCACGTCCATGTGCTCGTTGCTCCAGTTGTTGTCCAGCAGCACGGCGGTGGCGGAACCATCCACCGTCAACCGCTCCAGGGAGAGGTGGCTGTTGGCGCCGCTGTCGGCCAGCGGCTGGAACATGGTTCCGCTGAACACGCCCGCCAGGCGTCCGCCGCGGACAGCGAGGTCGCGCAGGGACACATGGGCGCAGCCGTCGTCACCGGCGCGGTTGAGCAGCTGCACGGCGTGCTCCACCTGTTCGCCGGCCTCCACGTCGATTCCCTCGAAGGCCACCCAGTCCGCGCCGCGCAGTTTCAGCACAGCATCGTGGTAGCCCGCGCCGCCGGCGGAGCGCAGCAGCGGGTTGGCCCCCGCCCCGGAGCGCAGGAAGGTCAGCGAACGATCCTGGCTGCCCTTCACGAACAGCGGTTCCAGGTCCTCCTCGAACTCGGCGCCCGCGACCACTTCCACCACCACCGGGCCGGCCAGGTCCACAGAGTTGAAGTAGGCGAAGGCGTCGTCCAGCGTGGCGAAGTTGGAGCCCAGCGTGCCGGCGGGATCCACGGTGAAGATGCCGGACACGGTGGGACGCGCCACCACCGCCACCTCGTCCAGGTTCCAGCCGTCCAGGCCGAAGCTGCCGTCGCTGGTGTAGGCGAAGCGCACGCGCACCTGGGACTGGTTGTCCACGTAGGGCGAGAGATCCACCCAATGGCGGTCCCAGCCATCCTCGGCGAAGTGATTCAGCACTTCCAGATTCTGCCACGGGCCGCCGCCCACCGACACGTCCACGCTGCCCAGGTCGCCGCTGAAGCCGTCGAACTGGGAACAGGAACGGAAGGCGAGCTTGACGTGGGACTTCCCCGCGCAGGAGAAGGACGGCGTGATCGCCTCGGCCTCGGCCGGCCCCTGGTTGTCCGCGTGGGCGCCGGCCAGGTTGCTTCCCAGCACGGCCGTTCCCGACCAGGCCTGTGCGGCCCCGTTGCCCGGCAGCGGCGCGCCGATGGCGAAGTCGCCGCTCAGGCTCCAGGCCTGGGGCTCCTCGAAGTCGTCGTAGAACAGCGCGTGGCTGTAGACGCCGGCACGCGGCAGACTGGCCACTTCGTTGGCGTTCTGGCTGAAGGGCCGTGATACCGTGGCGACCCGGAAGTGGTGGCGCAGGCGGCGCTCGTCGAAGGTCACGAGCAGCTCGGTCTGGGAGCGGTCCTGGGTTTCCGCCAGCGGGGTCCAGCTCTCGCCGTCAGGGCTCTGTTCGATGCGGTAGAATCCGTCCTGCCAGGCGTTGGGGGCGTCGGTCCAGCTGACGCGCAAGTGGCCGTCACCCGTGGGCCAGGCGGTCACCTGCGCGGGCCGCGTGGTCTGGCGTTCGCGCCAGTCGCCCAGGAAGGTGCCGTCGGGCAGGGTGACAGGTCCGCACTTGTCCACGAGGAAGGACCACAACCCGTTGTCGTTCGTCTCCAGCGCGTTGAAGTTGAAGTTCAGCCCGCCGGACGGGGCCAGGTTCGTCAGGTTCAGCAAGGAAAGGGGCAGCTCGCCGGAGAGCCGGTTGCCCTGCAGCCAGAGGATCTGCAAGTCCTCCGCCTCGCCCCAGGCAGGGGGAATGGGCCCCAGCAGGGCGTTTGCGGACAGATCCAACTGGGTGATGTGCTCCGGCAGCTGGGCGGGCAGCGGTCCGGCTATGCCCGTGTTTTGCAGGTCCAGCCTCCACAGGGAGGGGAACTCCGCCCGCAAGTCG
Source organism: Candidatus Delongbacteria bacterium (assembly GCA_041675285.1). NCBI lineage: Bacteria > Candidatus Delongiibacteriota > Candidatus Delongbacteria bacterium. Next base: position 2,709 of record JBAYTZ010000016.1, on the reverse strand, counting down.
GGCAGGGTGCCGCCCAGGGGGATGTCCTGCAGATCCAGGGTTTGCAGGTCATCCCGGCACACCATGGTCAGCAGCTGGCTCCAATCCAGCGACAGGGCACAGCCGCGCAGATCCAGCCCCTGCAAGTGCAGGGGCAGGGCGACGTGGCCCTCCGCCGTGGTGGGCAGGCCGCCGCTGAGTCCACACTCCACGAAAGCCAGGTTGACCAAGTACGGATGCCCCAGCAGGTTGGGGAGCTGCCCCGTCAGGCCGGGTTCCCGCAGGAAGGTGACGCTAACCAGGTTGGTGAAGGGCTCCAGCAGTTCGTCGATGGGGCCGCTCAGGTGGTTGTCGCTCATGGCCAGGTGGGTCACGGAGGGCGGCTCGCCCGGCATGCTTTCGCCCACCCAGCCCAGGTCCACCCCGTACCAGGTATCCTCGGTGCCCGGCGGGCTGAACTCCCCCTGGGCATCCTTCCAGCCCGAATGGTTGACCCAGTTGTCGCCGTCCAGCGCGGTGTAGAAATCGATCAGCGCCTGGCGTTCACCAGCAGTCAACGGCTCGGTGATCTCCTGCCCCCGCGCCGCGCCACTGGTCAATCCCAGGGCCAGTGCCGCCGCCCACGTGAACATCGTGCGTCCTGCCTGCATGCGTGCTCCTGAAGCTGTACCTGCGTCCTGTCCCGGCACGCCCCGGAGGGCGCGGATTCTGAAGATCGGTTCAGAAGGGGCCCAGCTTAAGCTAAAGGCAAGAAATTAACAAGTCGCCCAGCCAAAGCTGCACACCTCCGGGATGTGAACTGCATCACAGAGTTTCCAGCTTTGTTCGGTTGTTGTTCGGAATGTCGCGAGACGGGCGAAACTCGAAGGAGGCTCAGCCGGTGGGCAGGGAAAAGTGCATCTGGATGATCTTCCACTGGCCGGCCTGCTGGACCAGCACGCCCGTCCAGCGCGCGTTCTCCCAACCGATGGGGCGGCCGTCCCACTCGCCGTGATCGTCCAGCCGGGCGGAGAACCAAGCCACGTCGCCGGCCGGGGAGAAATCGATGCGCAATTCGCGGATGCAGAAGCCCGTGGCCCGGAAGGCCGGGTTCAGGAAGACGCGCTCGGCCATTTCCTGGAAGGCCGGAAAGCCTGCGATGGTGCTCTCGTCGTCGGGGTGGAAGAGAAAGAGGCGGGCGTCCGGAACCAGGGAATCGTAGAGCAGGGCCAGGTCCTTGTCGTCCGCCCAGGCGATGCTGGCGCGGATCACCGCCTCCACCCGCTCCCACTGGGGATGGCGCTCCGCGCCGGGTTCGCTTGCCATGTCTGCCTCCCGCACCTTAGCGCCGGGGAAGGGACGCCCGGAGCTCCAGTTGCACCACCGTCTGCTTGCGATAGGCGCCGCTGCCCAAGTGGCTGTCGGCCAGTTTGAGCGAAGCCGTGACGCCGTGGGGGAAGTCCTGTTCCACCCCGGCCAGCAGGAACCACGTGCTGCGCTTGTCGCCCCAGGCTTCCACCTGGCTGGAGCCCGTGCGCGAAGTAGTGAACCCCAGGTGGGTGCGCGTGCGCCAGCGGGGCAGTTCGCCGTGAACCGCCACGCCCACGTCCAGCTGGTCCTTCAGGTAGAGCTGGGTGGCGCTCCACTCGGTCCACTGGAGCTGGCTGGACACGCGCCAACCCGGCCGCGCCGCCAGATCCAGCCGCAGGGTCCACTGTTCCGGCAGCACGCCCCAGACCTGCACCAACTGGGTGGAGTCCGGGTTCAGCGGCTCGGCGTCCCAGTGATTCCAGACGGTCTCCTGGCGCCAGGCCAGCCCCAGGCGGGCTTCATGATAGACCATGTCCAGGCCCAGCTCCAACCCATCCGCCAGCAACTTGCGCTCCACATCCAACTGGTAATCCGTCACGTTGCTGCCGGAGGCGGATTGCCAGGACTGGAGCTGATCCACCACCAGACGGTACTGTTGCCAACCGGCCCCCACCACGACGTTGGGCAAGCCTATGGCTTGCAGCTGGAGGGGCAGGGCCAGCTGAACCCCCAGCGCTTCGAGACGGGCGTCGTAGTCCTGCCAGGCCCCGGTGCTGTCCGGCGTCTCTTCATGGGAATTGTACAACTGCTGGAAACCCGCGCGCCAGCGCAGCTCGTGCCAGCCGCCGCGCAGGCCGGCGCTCTTGGGCAGATACGTTGCCGTCCGCGGGACGGGCTTCACCGTGGTGTGGCGGGGATCGCCGGTCTGGAACTGCCAATTGAGCCCCAGTTCCCAAGGGCCGGCGGATTGTCGCGCCGGGTTGCCCGCATCCGTCGGGCCATCCACCCCATCCAGGGCGTCCAGCATGGGCAGGGGAAAGCCGCCGATCTGCCACAACTGGGGATTGGCCGAGGCCGTAGAAGCAAGGCCCAGCAGCGCCAGAATCGGTATGATGTGATGTAGATGGATGCGCATGGGATTCCAGTCTGGATTGAATCACGTCATCAGCCATGATAGGCAAGCGGCCCGGAAGCCGCCGGAAAAGGGCAGGTTCAACGGGATCCCGCCTCTCTCCTGACCATGCCCCGCGAGCGGGGATCGGGCCACGCAGCAATCAGTCAGTCCGGCACAGGCTAGCACTTGCCAAGCAAAAGTGGGAATGGTCCGGACACACAAAAGCCCGCTTGTGGCGGGCTTTTGGTAAGAAAGAACAGGCGACGACCTACTCTCCCACAGGGTTACCCCTGCAGTACCATGGGCGCGGACGGGCTTAACTTCTC
>JBAYTZ010000015.1 GCA_041675285.1 Candidatus Delongbacteria bacterium | reverse complement strand
TCCCGGGAAGCTACACACGAACTGGCCACCTCAGTTCAAATCGACACCAAGTAAAACTCGCCCGCAGCCCGCTCCAGCACTGGCGCTACGATAAACTCCGGGCGGCTCAACCGGACAGCAGTGCATTAACGTATATATTGGGGGCGAATTGCTATCGTCCGCATAATAAACAACCTGATTTATAATAGTCGTATTTCGCAATGACCTGATACTAATACACCCTATATTGAATCCAGATGGTTCTGTCAGATGATTGCCATAGCAAGCAATGTTGCGGATTTCTAAACGCCCTGTCGATTCCGCACCACACACATCTGCATGGTTCAGAATAGCGGCTGAAACTGGCGCCCGGCAATCGCGGAATACTATGTCACGAATGATTGCATTGGACCCGTTCTCCATGTTGATGGCGCCGCCTTTGTCACAATGTGCGTAAATGTCCGGACGCGTCCCTTGTCCGTGGATCATGGTGAAGCCGCAAATCGTGAATGTGTTGTGCGCCCAGGTTACGATGTCCATGATGGTGCCAACGTACTGGCCGTCCAGAACGGTTTCATTAATGTCCGTTGAGTCTTCACTAAACAAGTAGTTGGAACAGAGGGTCAGGCTGTGGACGGGGCTGGTGTACAGCCCCGTCCACGTGCCGCGTTCCACGAGCACCGTGTCCCCGTTTGCACTCGCGTCAAGTGCAGCTTGGATGCCCGGAAATTCCTGCGGGACATGCAGAACCGCGGCCCACACAGTTGCCGCCCGCAGGAACAGGCTAACCATTAGAACCAACCAGTGTCCGGGAACGGAGTGCTTCATTTCACCAGCATCATCTTCTGGGTGCTCGTGTGGCCGTTCTGCTCGGCTAACGCCACGTAGAGGCCGCTGGCCCAACGGCTGCCGTCGATCTGCAACGAGTGCTGACCGGCCTGCACGTGCTGGTTCATCGGCTCGGCCACTTGCTGACCCAGCAGGTTGAACACGCGCACTCGCACCAGGCCATCCGCGGGCACGGCCAGTTGTAGAATTGCCACCGGGTTGAAGGGGTTGGGATGCACGTTGACAATGCGGAATTCCGACGGTCCCTTGCCCCTCTCTTGCTCCAGCTCCACAGCCTGGCCCCGCGGGCTAGTCAACAGGGTCTGCTCGGCTCGCTGCCGCTCGACGCGCCGCGCGGCCAGGGCTTGCGGATGCAAGGCCGATGTTCCGCCCTGAACCGGGAAGGTGCCGATCTCCATAACTGCTTTGTTGATCGTTGTCCGGCAAATCGGGTCCGCTTCCCCGCTCAGCATGCCAGACAAGGCGGCCAATGCGCCGGGACGGTCGCCCCAGCGGGCCTCCACGCACCAGCCGCCGCAGTCCTGCAACACGGCTTGTTGATGCATCTGGGACAGCTCGGAAGTGTCGGCAGCCGAAAACAAGCCCGCCGCCACGTCTGTGTAGCCCTCGGGGCCGTATTCCTTGTTCAAGCCCAGACCTTTCAGGCGCAAGCTGCCCTCATTGGCCTCCTGGCTGGTGGGATACAAGGCCAGCAGGAAGCGAAAGTTGTCCTTGGCCGCGACATAGTCGAAGGAGGCCTCGGCCAGTTTGCCATTTTTCAACAGTTCGATCGCTGTGTAGATTTCATATGGACAGGCGGGATTGTCGGGATCCAATGGCTCAACACACTGGATTAGACTGTTTTCAGTGTGTGCCCAGGGGGGAAGAAGATGCAGAATACGATTATTTAGGACGGCATCGGATAGTGGCTGTTGGCAACTAGCTCCCCAGAAATTCTGGCTCCAGATATGCTGTTCTGGTTGCTCATCTGGAATAGTGGGCCAAGAGATAATTGGCCATGTAGCGCCAAATCCGGAAAGGACAAAATTATTACGCCCGCAGTATAGATCAAGTACTCCATTCTCAAGTTCCACTATGGGATGGCCGCTTGAGAAGGTTTGCGCTGCCAACAAACTGTTTCGGGCTTCATGGCTCATGTCCAAGGAACTATGGGTCTCTATGATCGGCGTGTATGTCAGGTCTTCAAAACTATTGTTGGTGAGCCGCAAGACCGTTTGTTGAAAATCCGCCAGGTAGTTACCGTTCTGGGACGCGCCAACAAAGGTGTTCCGCTGCAAAACCGGTGTTTCCACCTCACACGCGCCATACATCAACAACGGCGGGGTGTTGGCCGCCGACTCCGTCCCCGTGATCTGGAACGTGCAGTCCTCCACATCAATGTTAGTCTTCAGCAAAGACAGTCCGCCGGGGCCCTGGTTGTCCTCGTCGCCAATGGCCAGATGGTGCACTCGGCCTTGGGCATAGACAAAGGTGAGACGTCCATCTACAAGTGGGGAACTTGGATCATCCATATCTTGATCGATACCAATCCAATTCTGGAAGCGCACTAGGCGTCCGTCGATGTCCTGCGAAACGGACACATCGTCCAAATTGATAGTCACCCCATTAAAGCTCGGGTCGAGTACGTTCTGGGGTGGATAGTTGAACAACACTCCCTGCAGGTTCATTGTGCATTCAGGCGGGCCCTGAGCGTGAATCTCAATGGAGGAACTGGGATCAAGTCCACGTGCTGGTCTTCCCACCAAGGCAGTCCGGGCACCGTCGGCATCTCCAATGGTGATGGTGCCCGCCTCGTCAGGCACAATCGTCAAGCTCTTTCCCGTTGCCACGCGCAGCACCGTGCCGGCAGGGATGGCGGTTCGGATCTCGGTGTCATCGGTGATGTCGTAATGTCCAGCCGGCAGGTTTTGCACGATACCCGATAGGGTGGCTTCGGGAAGCTCCGGATGCCAACCCACATCCGCCCGAGTCAAGTCGAAATCCAATGGCGCGCCGGGCGCGCCTGAATCCAGACAGGGAGAATCCCAGCGGGGTCGCAGATCGCCAAGCGCGGGATCCACTAGGCGGGCCGCTGGAATGGCGCGCAGCCCGCGCAGCTGCGGCAGGTTGTGGGTGGAATCCGCCCCGTGCGCGTCGCTCAAACACCACGCGGCCTCGAGTTGTGATCCGGCATCCACCTGGAACCAAGGCATTTCCCTGGGGATCGCGGCACTGAACAGGCAGGAATTCAACCGGGCCTGCGCGCCGGACTCCAGCGTCAGGAACGGACGGGCGCTACGGGTCCTGAGAGTGCTGAACTGCAGAGTCAGTTCGCCGCCGCTCAGCTCAATCAGGGCCCGCCCGCCGGCCCGACCGGCGGAGCGCGCATCCACCAGGCGGCAGTCCTTCAGCCACAAGCGGCCGCCCGCCTCCACGCGCACCAGCGGCTCCGACGATCCCCGGCGCGCGCGCAGCCGAGCGTTCTCCAGCACCAGGGTGCCGCGGCAGACAAGGGCGGGTGCGGCGCCCGCGCGTAGCTCCAACCCATTCATGCACAGGCTGTCGCCGGCGCTCACCACCAGCGAGCCACGCGCTCCCGCAGGGTTGGCAAGGGTCGTGATCAGGATGAGAGTGAATAGAAAGGGGATGACTTTCACACAGCCAAAAACGCAAGCTTTGGGCATTCAGACAAGAACCCAGCGTGCCCGCATCGTTCTTTGCTCCCACATCACTCCCGCATCACCCCCGCATTGCTCCGTGTCAGACAACGTGCCAGACTTCGTTTTGGCACGCCCCCATCCGCCTTTGTCCGCTGCGCGGACACAGGCGGCTTCCCCCGCGGGGCGCGGGGGAAGCGAATCCACACCAAGACTGCCGTCCATCAAATCTCAGCCTCTGTGCCCCTGTGTCTCTGTGTTGAATTCCCGCCGCGGCCATTCCTTAGCCAGCCGAATACCTCTTCGAGTCTTCACAACTTCGTGCGCAACACAACTCTCGGGCCACCCGAACCCCGACCCTGGCCCAGCCCCCTGCCCTGCGCAACTGGCCCACGCTTTGCGAAGTGCCTCCAGATCATGACCTTTCACGCGATTGACGCCCTTGGGAAGTCGATAATCACGACAGCTCGTCAAGTTTCAGAACCATTGCCGGAGGACGCATGCGGATCTGCCTGACCCTGGCCCTGATGGGAGCTGCCTGGGCCGCCCCGGCAAGTCGGGATGCGGCCCAACTGCTGGCGGACGCCTGGCTGCAGGCGCGCCTGCATCCCGGGCAAAGCCGGTCCGTGGACACGCCCCTGCCCTGGCCCTCTGAAGCGGACCCGGCCGCCTGGCTGGTGCCCTTGGCCCCCGCGGGGTTCGTGCTGGTGTCCGCGGATGACGCCCTGCGCCCGGTGCTTGGCTGGTCCACGGACGGCGAACTGGGCAACGAGACTCCTCCCGGCCTGACGGACTTCCTGGGCGCCGTGAGCCAAACCCTGCAGCAGGTCCGTGCCACAGGGTCGGACAACCGCCTCACGCGGCCAGAGTGGGACGCCGTCCTGGCCGGTGAGGCCCCGGCTTCCCGCGAACTGGGCGTGCTGCCACTGCTGGGTTGCAACTGGAATCAGGGCGACGGCTGGAACGACCTCTGCCCGCTGGATGCCGCCGGCCCGGGCGGCCGCGTGTACGCCGGCTGCGTGGCCGTTTCCATGGCCCAGATCATGCACTACTGGCAGCAGCCGCGCAGCGGCCAGGGTTCGCACGGCTACACTTCGGACTATGGCTGGCTGCAGGCGGATTTCTCCGCCTCCACCTATGACTGGGAGCAGATTCCCGCCAGCATTCCCACGCTGGAAACCGCCGAGCTGTTGTATCACTGCGGCATCGCGGTGGACATGATGTATGCGCCGGACGGGTCGGGCGCCTACGTGGGCTGGGGCAATCCCTGCGCCCGCACGGCCATGCAAGACCACTTTGGCTTCGACAACGGCCTGAGCTTCGTGGAAAAGGACGACATGAGCTGGTCCGCCTGGCGCAATGTGATGCGCACAGAGCTGGACGCCGGTCGGCCCATCCTGCTCTCGGGCTTCGGCAGCGGCGGGCACGCCTTCAACCTGGACGGCTGGCGCGAGACCGACTATTTCCACCTGAACTGGGGCTGGGGCGGCGCCTACAACGGCTGGTTCCTCATCGACCAGCTCAATCCCGGCGGGTCGGACTTCAGCCAGGGCCAGGGCGCGGTGATCGGCCTGGTGCCGACGGAATACCAGCACGCGCCCCAGCCGGTCTTCCCCACGACGGACGCCGAAGACGTGGCCTGCGAACCCCTGCTCTTCCAGTGGAGCGAAGTCCCCGGCGCCACGGGCTACGATTTGCAGGTGGACACGGCGCCGGAGTTCCGCGCGCCGCTGGTGGCCCTGGAGCAGGTGACGGAAGCCAGTCGCAGCGTGGAGAACCTGCTGCACTACTCCACCTACTACTGGCGCATCCGCAGCCACGGCGCCCTGGGCACCAGCCCCTGGTCCAGCACCTCCAGTTTCACCACCGCCTACTGGGACGAGACTCCGCAACCCGCCCCCGCCACCCCGGTGGACGGCGCCCTCAACGTGCGACTGAACCCCACCGTGCTGGTCTGGGATTTTGTCACCGGCGGCGCGAGTTACGAGGTCCAGGTGGATGACGCGCCGGACTTCGGCACGCCCGTGCTGGACTCGCTGGGGGTGGTCACCCACTACGTGCTGTACCGCGACCGGCTGGAGCCCGGCACCCCGTACTGGTGGCGCGTGCGCTGCCAGGGCCTGGCCGGCCTGAGTGATTGGTCCGCCGTGCGCAGCTTCACGTCGGAGTCGCTGGATCTGGGCGACGATCCCGCCGCCCCGCGGGGATTGGAGTTGAGCGCGGCCTGGCCCAATCCATTCAATCCCGCCACTCGCGTGACCATCCGAAGCGACGTCCCGGCGCGCGTGGGCCTGCGGGTCTACAACGTGCTGGGTGAACAGGTGGCCGAGTTGCTGCCGGAATCTCTGCTGCCGGCGGGCGAGCAGCAGATCCTCTGGCAGGCCGACGGTCTGCCGAGTGGCCTCTATCTGCTGGTGCTGCAGTCCGCCGATCAGCGGCTGGTGCAAAAGGTGACCCTGCTGCGCTGATCCAGCGCCAGCGCGGCGCAGTTGATTCGCTGAACCACGCCCCCTCCAGCTCCGGCCGGGCGGGGGCTTTTCTTTGCCGAAGCGCGGAGCTGGACCAAATCACCAAAAACTGAACGAGGTCCCGTCTGCCGCTAAGCTGGGACCTCGTTCCACTTCCACCGTATCTCGACCCAAAGAACACACTTGCCGGCATGCCCCAAGGTGATCGGTGCGGCCGCCCGGCTGTGAAGCTTGTCACACGGCACCGGCGGGTTCTGCACCGGTGCTCTGGCACCGTGCCTGACACCAACCCCGCTTCGCGTCCACCACCCTGGACCATCTTCGCCATTCAGCTTGGCGCCAGCCCGGCAACACGACAGGACCGCCCGGACATGAAACGGGGTCCCGTCAGCCGCTAAGCTGGGACCCCGTTCCACTTCCACCGTACTTCTGCAACCAAGAAGGCATCCCGGCGCGAGGCGGGAGGTGACCGGGGCGGGCAGCCGCGTGTGAAGCGGGTCACCTTCCGCGGCACTGGACAGAATGGGAGAGGCATGCACCGCTGCTCTGGCATCATGCCTGACACCGGCTCCGGGATTTGTCCATTCATGCGGACGCCCCGGTTGTTCGGCCGGGGCGCCCAGATTCGTCGGATGGGACGCTGCGGGTTACTTCAGCAGGACCATTTTGCGGGTCTCGACGGTGCCATTGGCTTGCAGGGTGTAGAAGTACACGCCGCTGCCCAGCTGGCTGGCATCGAAGTGGACCGTGTGCCGGCCCGCTTCCAGCAGGCCGCTCACCACGGTCGCCACCTCGCGCCCGGCCACGTCGAAGACTTTCAGGCTGGCCTCGCTGGTCGCGCCCAGGCTGAAATCGATGCGCGTGGTCGGGTTGAAGGGGTTCGGGACGTTTTGGCCCAGGGCGAAGTCCTCGGGTTGATCGTCCGCGGAGACCACGCCCCCGCTGCACTCCACCGTCAAGAGATAGGCTTCGCCCTGATTGGTGTTGTAGAAGTCGGCGATGACGTAGTACAGGCCCGGCAGCAGGTGCACGTTCAGCACCTCCGGCTCCCCGCCCACCGTGGCGTCCGCGCCGGCGATGCAGCTGTTGGCGTCCTGGCAATCCGTGCGCAAAAGCAGGGCGGCGTCCCGCGTGCCGTAGTTATCCATCGTGATGACGACGTCGCACTCCTGGGTGATGGTCAGGCCGTACTCATGGTCGTAGCCGTTGTGCGAGTAGCCCGTGCAGGAGGGAGACCCGGCCACGAAGTTGTTGGCCGTGGGCGCGGGCGCGTCCACCACAGCGCCGCAGGCCAGCGGGGCGGGGTCGTCGCAGGGCAGATGGCAGGCTTCCGTGGTCAGCAGCAGGCCGTAGTGGTGCAGATCCTGCGGGGCAAATCCGCTGGTTCCCTGTGGCACCGCCACCAATCGATAGGTTCCGGCCGCCAAACAGCCGGAGGTCAGGCTGCCCGTGGCATTCGCCCCCACCGCGACGTAGGTCAACTGGGCCGGCGTGGGACACTGGTCATCCACCAGCACCAAGTTCATGGGCACGCAGGCGGTCGCCAGGGTGACGTGCAGGATCGAGCTGCCCGTGAGCTGCACTTCGAACCAGTCGGTGTCCCGGTTTCCTTCGGCAGCCCAGGTCGTGCCGCAGAGAGCCACGCCCGGTGACAAAGGCTCGAAGCCGGGGATGTCCATGTTGCACCCGCCGTTGCTGTCCATGCCGTTGCCTTCCAGCTCGAAGGCGGCATCGAAGCCGGGCAGACAACCGGGATTGTCGCAGGTGCCGGTGATGGTCAGCTGGTAGGAGCCGGTGGAATTGCCGTAGCCGTCCACCACGATGAAGTAGCTGCCCGCCGGCAGCAGGCAGGTGTTGATGATGGAGCGGTAACTGGCGCCGCAACCGTCGTCGTCGCGGGCCACGCACTCGCCCACGGTGCCGCCGGCATCCACGAACACGCCCACGGCCGTGTCGTAGCCCGAGGCGCACAGATCAATGACCAGCTCCGAAGGCTGGCTGAGCACCAGTTTGTAGCTGCGGTCCCGGGCGCCGCCGGCGGCCCAGGCCCCCACCTGCGGACAGAGCGTGGGCGCCGTGAAGAGCTCCGCTCCGACGGAATGCTGGGCGCCGCTGGTGCGGGACGTGCTGCCGCTGTCGCTGTAGGGCAACCCGGGAATCAGCACGGCCGTGGCCGGACTGACGCCACCCTGCCGGCTGCCGTCGGATCCACCGGGGGCCCCCAAGGTCGAGCCGGGGAAGAGCTTTTCCAGCAGCCAGACGGGGGCCTCCTGCCCGTCGGCCTTCAAGGATCCGTAGAGCAATTCGAGCTCGCCCGGATCCTGGCCGGGCACGTCGCCCAAGTCGGCCGCCCGGAGGGGCAAGGCCGCGCAAGCCAGCGTACCCCACAGACATACGTGTTTCATCGGAGACAATTTCACCGCTCAGCTCCTTTCGGGTTGTGGAAAATCACCGGGCCGCCTGTACCGGGGAGAAGCCGGTGAAGCGACATGATTCAGTGATGGGGATAAGGGATCTTCGCGCAAAGCGAATGCCAGCACAACCCCAAGCCGCCAACTCCTTGTCCTGTAAGGAATTGCCTCAATCCGGGCCGAGTGGCCCCGGTTTGACCCGCCGCGATCTGCACACCCCTGCTCAATTTTGGACAAGTTCAGGCCGCTCCATTCTGACATACGACAAAAAGCGGCGCCCCGGAGATGAGTCCGGAGCGCCGCAGGATCGAGTCGGATTGGCAGCCGAAGCTTATTTCATCAGGACCATCTTCTTGGTCTCCACGCTGCCGTTGGCCTGCAGGGTGTAGAAGTACACGCCGCTGCTCAGGTTGCTGGCATCGAAGTTGACCGTGTGCTGGCCGCTCTCAACCACGCCGCTCACCAGGGTCGCCACTTCGCGGCCGGCCAGGTCGAAGACCTTCAGGCTGGCGTCGCTGGTCACGTTCATGGTGAAGTTGATGCTGGTGGTGGGGTTGAAGGGGTTCGGCACGTTCTGGCTCAGGCTGAAGGCCGAGGGCAGGTCGCTGGCTTCCACCGGGGCGCAGGCGGACACGCACAGGTTGAAGTCGCCGACAGCCGAGCCGTAGCCGTCCACGGAGATGAAATAGGTGCCGGCGGGCAGCGCGCAGCACTCGACCTTGGAGGTCAAGCCGGTGAAGTCATCGTTGCCGGCGACCAGGGCGCCCGTGGCATCCCACACACCGATGGCGGTGTCATAGCTCGAGCCGGTCAGGTCGAAGGAATACACACCGGCCGGGACCGTCACCTGGTACCAGGCGTCGCGGGAAGCACCAGTGGACGTGGCGCTGTAGTAGCCGGCCCAGGGGCAATACAGGTGCGTCACGTCGGCATAGCCCAGCGTAGTGTCCGTGTAGGGGGCCAGGGTGTTGCCCGTGACGCAGTCACCCACGTTCATCGGGTAGGCGCCGGAGGCCACGTCGTTGGCGGGCGGGGGCGGGGGCGGGGCGCAGTCGGTCCAAACGGTCGTCACGTTCTGGCCGGCATCGAGGTTGCCATTGGTGTACTCGTCGATGCGCAGATAGTAGGTCACGCCCGCGAGGAAGGTGAACTCGCTGCAGTTCAGGTAGGTGGCCCAACCGCAGGCGCTGGCACCGTCGCGATAGTAGACCTGGGTCAGCGTGCCCGGGCAGGTGCCCGTGTAGATGCGGAGGTCGGTGTCGACGTTGGTGATGCCGCCGCAGGTCTGCAGCGTCAGGCCGGAGCCCGTGCCCGTCCAGGTGAACCACAGCATGCTGCCGTCACCGTAGAAATCACTGGTGCCGAAGGGGATAGGATAGGCCGTCGCGCAGTCATTCATGATGATCTGATTGACGTTACCGGCTTCCCAAGCGGCCTTCTGCTCGGCGTCGCTCTTGTCGGCGGCCAGCACGGGGGCGGTCAGGCCAGCCACCAAGCTCAGCAGGACAAGGGTCTTCACGTTGTTCATGGGTCCTTCCTTTCGGCAAGTTCAGGGTTTGTGTACAGCATCACAGAGCATCCCCCCAATCATGGGCGCGTGGCAACAGAGATTGTGAGGACTTCAGGTTTTATGGCACTCGAGAGTGGAGCAAGTTCAGTGCCACTTTCTAACCAAACTGCAAAGCCGTTGATGATCAATTCATTACATCGTGAATCATCTGCTCTGGCGAATCCCAGGAGCCGGAAATCAAACAATCCTGACCGCCCTTGAACACAATCACTCAGGAATCCGCATTCAGCGCAATCATCCTTCCCCCTCGTGACTTCCGCGAGCAGGGCCTCGACTTCCATCACATGACGGCGCCCCGAATCCCAGGATCCGGGGCGCCGCAGAATCGCGTCGGAATGGCAGCCGAGGCTTACTTCATCAAGACCATCTTCTTGGTTTCGACGCTGCCGTTGGCCGTCAGGGTGTAGAAGTACACGCCGCTGGCCAGATGGCTGCCGTCGAAGGTCACGCTGTGCGCGCCGCGCTCGAGGGAGCCGTTCAGCAGCGTGGCGACTTCGCGGCCGTTCAGGTCGAAGACCTTCAAGCTGGCGGTGCCCGTCTCACCCAGTGTGAAGTTGATGGTCGTGGCGGGGTTGAAGGGGTTCGGGTAGTTCTGGCCCAGACCGAACTGCACGGGCTGGTCGTCGGCGTCCACCGGGCACTCCGTGCACTGGGTCACGCACAGGTTGAAGGCGCCGCGGGCCGTGTTGTAACCGTCCACCGCGATGGTGTAGGTGCCGCCGGGCATGGTGCAGCACAGCACGCGGGACCAGAGGCCGCCGGCGCCGTTGTCGTCGTTGGCCGCGACCAGATTGCCATCGACATCGAACACGCCCAACACCGTGTCGAACGTGGTGAAGTTGGCCGGGGGCTCCAGGGTGAAGGTGTACTGGGCCTCGCAGGGCAGCTCAATCGTGTACCAGGCATCGGCGCTGAGACCCACCGAGGTGGAGGTGTTGGTCCAGGGGCAGTACAGGTGCGTCAGGTACTCATTGGTGTAGAAGTGGTACGTGTCGGTGTAAACCGGGTGGGTGGTGTTGCCGGTCACGCAGCTGCCCAGGGTCAGCGGGGTCGCGTGCGCCGCGTCGACGTTGGTCGGCGGAGGCGGAGGCGTGGTGGAATTGAGCAGGACGCCGTAGGTGTAGTTGGCCGCGCAGGCGAAGCCCGTCGTCACGGAGGGCTCGACCTTCACGAAGTAGGTGCCGGCCGCCAGATAGGGAACCACGGCCGAGGTGGCCACGGCGTAGGCGCCCGCCGAAATGGACGCCCGGCTGACCGGGGAGGCGCAGGTGCCCGAATAGAGCGTGCCGACCATGGCCACGCAGTTGGCCGCCACGGTCAGGGAGACGTCCATCGGCTGGGTCAGCGTGAAGGTGTAGTAGTCCGTGTCCTTCACGGAGGCGTCGGCCTTGGTGAGACCGCCCAGCGGCATGTTCTCGCTGAGGCCCTCGGCCGTGAGGCAAGTTCCGTTGCTGTTGGCGCAGGCCGGCTCCAGCTCGAAGGCCGAGGTGAAGCCGATGGGATAACCCGGATCCACGCAGGGGCCGCTGATCGTACCCGCGATGTGCCAGGGGCTGGTGGTGGCCGAGTAGGTCTCGATGATGATGTAGTAGTCGTTCCCGGCCAGGAAGGTCAGGCCGGTGATCTTGGAGGTCGCCCCGTCGCCGCTGTCGTCGTCCTTGGTGACGTAACCCGCCGCGTTGATCGTGTTCTTGAACACGTGCATGTACGTGTCCACGGCGTTGAAGGCGTAGCTGGCGCTCAGATCGATGGTGTTGTTGGCGGACGTCTCCGTGGGCGTGAACTTGAAGACCACGTCGTCGCCGGCGCGCAGGGACGTGTAGTTCGTGGACGTGTACACGTTGTTGAAAATGCTGATGTCCGGCACATCCAGGGAGAAGGGGATGGAGGGAACGATGAAGGGGTTGCCGATCTCATCACCCTGCAGGTTGATGTCGGACAGCTCGCCCACGGGCGAGTTGTACTCGTCGGGGTTCTTCACGTCGCCCAGCTCGATCTTCTCGCTGGCCAGCACCGGCGCCGTCAGTCCGGCCACCAGGCTCAACAGCACAAGGGTCTTCAAGTTGCTCATGGGTCCTTCCTTTTCGCAAAATCAGGGGTAGTGTACAGCATCACGGAGGGTCCCCCCAATCATGGGCGCGTGGCAGCAAGGATTGTGGAGACTTCAGGTTTTATGGCGAGGATCGCAGGCGCAAGTTCAGTGCCAACCTTGTCAAGGAAAAAACATGTTGCTGGTCAATGGGTTTTGCCTCTCGCAAGGCGTGCTGGGGTGCGGACGGAGCCGGATTTCCGACACAAGTGCCCGCCCTTGAACACTCTCGGGGGCGGACTCCGCGGTCCCCCCCTGGGCGTTGAGCTGCCCGTCTCACGGCCCTGTCCCCTTGTGGTTCCGAACAGCCGGCCCGGCCCAAGCCGTCGATCCGACCGGCAGATAGAGAAAGCCCCGACCCAGGGGCGGTCGGGGCAGGGGCCTTCGGCTGGGCCGGCATTCTACTTGAGCAGGGTCACGCGCAGACTCTTCCGCCCACCGGCGGTCTCCAGGCGGAGCCAGTAGCTGCCGCTGGGCAGGCCCGCGGCGTTCCAATCCACCACCTGCCGACCCGCCGGCTGCCAGCCGTCCAGCAGGCGCGCCACCTCGGCGCCGCGCAGATCGTGCACGGAGAGCCGCAGCGTGCCGGCGCCCGGCAGCTCCAGCGCGACGCGCGTGCTCGGATTGAAGGGATTGGGCCAGGCGGCGAGCATGTCCGGCGTGGTCGGCCGGCCGGCCGGCGCTGGCAGATTCGTGTCCTCCCAGGCGCCCAGGCTGCCGTCCGGGTTGACGTTCTGCAGCAGGATGTCGCCGGACGCGTCGTCGCGCTGATCCTGCCAGACCGCCAGCAGCTGGCCGCGCGCGCCGGCCGTGGCGCTCAGGTAGCCGCGGCTGCTGGCGGTGCTGGAGGCGGTGACCAGCGCGGGCTCCCAGCCCGCCTCGCCGTCCTCGCGCACCGCTTCCACCACCAGCCGGCTATGCAGCACATCGCCGACGGGAAACTCCAGATGCCCCACCAGGCTGCTGTCCGCCAGGCCGCGGGTCGCGATCACCGACTGGCGGTTCTGCGAGGACAGGGCGTGCAGGACGCGGCCGCTGGCGCCCCACTGGCGCTCGCCCTCCCAGGAGAGGCGCTGGCCGGCGATGCCCGCCAGGTTCTGGTCCAGGTCGGTGATCCGGTAATACAACTCCAGCGCCGGCGGACCCGCGCCCACCTCGTCCAGCACCACCCGCGGCTGATCCTGCAGCTCGCTGGCCGTGGTGGAGAGCAGCACGCCGTTGGCCGTCCAGCCCGCCCCGCCGTCCGCCAACAGGTGCTGGGCGTAAGCGTGCAGCTGATTGTTGCGGCTGTCGTACCAGTAGCAAAACGCGCCGCCGGCGCCGTCGCCCAGCAGTTCCGGTCGCATCTGCGGACCGAAGCCGCCCGCCGTGGAGACCGCCGCGCCCGGGCCCTCCCAGGCGGGCTGGCCGGCGGCGTCGAAGCGCTGGAGGTAGAGGTGCTTGGGCGACCAGAACTGCGAGCCCTGGGCCTCCAGATACTGCAGCAGCACGCCGTCGTCGGGCGCGGCGGCCAGCCGCGGAATGGAAAGCGCATAGGTGGCGCTGAGCGTGAGGCTGACGGGGTCCCAGAGATCCAGGCCCGCCGGACTCACCTTGCGCAGGTGGAGCACGCTGTCCTCCTGCCAGGCGAAGACGATGTTGCCCTCCGTCGTGACACAAATCTGCGGATCCGGCTCGAAGCCCTCGTTGCGCGAGACCGCCAGGCCGTCGGGGCCCCAGGCAAATTCGCCCGCCGGGCTGATCCGGTAGGCCGTGATGTCGCGGTCGGCGCCGTCGCGGATGTCGTTGATGGCGACGATGGCGTGATCCTGCGCATCCACGGCCAGGTCATAGTCCGTGATCCAGGTCTCCTGGGGGTGGTCGCTAAGCAGCAGGCCGCCGTCAGCCCAGACCGGCTGGCCCTCCGCGTCCAGCCGCTGCAGCCAGGTGTCGTAGTTGCCCGCGCCGTGATCCTGCCAGCTCACGTAGCAGCCGCCGTCGGAGGTGGCGGCGAGCTTGGGCAGGGTCTGTTCCCCCGCGCGGTCGCAGACGGCGAAGTTCAGCGCCGGGTCCTCCGGCCACTGGGCCTGCAGGACTCCGGCCAGCGCCAGGACAGACAGAAGCACACGTGTCATGGGATCCTCCCTGGGCGGGACCGCGCGCGGATGGCCACGTCGGCCCGCAACGTCGGCCCGTCCCGTGTCCGTGAAGCAATTTTCCTTTCAACAGGCGACTTGCCGCTTGCCCGTGTCACACGGGAGGGCGAGGTTGCCCTTGAATTCGCAACCACCACAGCCTAACATCAACACAGCATCCCCGCCTTGCGGGAGAAAGGACTCACATGTTGAGTCTTCGTCATGCCCTGTCCAGCGCCGCTTTGGTCCTGGCCCTATTGCCCGTGCTGAGTGGCGGCGCCGTGCACGCCGACGTCAACATCAGCAACGTGGTGCGGACCTGGGTGCCCGCCGACGTGACCGTCACCGTGGGCGAGAGCGTCCACTGGAGCTGGACCAGCCTGCATAACGTGGCCCAGGTCAACGGACCCGCCAACAACAGCTGGAACGGCAGCGGCTTCTACTCCGGCGCCGCGACCAACGGCGGCGTCTTCAGCCACACCTTCACGACGCCCGGTCTGTTCTACTACGTCTGCGAGCTGCACGCCGGGATGGGCATGCGCGGCACGGTCACCGTGCTGAATCCCTGCGCCGATCCCACGCCGCCCGCCCCGCAGGTGCAGATCACCTACGACCCGGCCACGCACAACGTGACCTTGAGTTGGGACGCAGTGACCGAAAGCCTGGAAGGCTGCCCGCTGACGGTCGACTATCGCGTGCTGGGCGGACCCACGCCGGGCGAACTGGCGGAGATCGCCTTCACGTCGCAACTGTCCATCGAGCTGCCGGTGGCGGGCAACTCCTTCTTCCGCGTGATCGCCCTGCCTGTCAGTCCGGCGCGCTGAGCAGGCGGAAGTGCTCCAGGGCCTCGGGATTGGCCAGGGCCTCCGTGTTCTCCACCGCGCGGCCGTGCAGCACCTGCCGCACGGCCAGTTCGCTGATTTTGCCCGAGCGCGTGCGCGGGATGTCCGGCACCTGCAGGATCCGCGCCGGGACGTGGCGCGGCGTGGCGTTCTCGCGGACGCGGCAGCGGATGGTCTCGCGCAGCGCCTCGTCCAGCTCCAGGCCCGCGCGCAGCCGCACGAACAGGATCACGCGCTGGTCGCCCTGCCAGTCCTGGCCCACCACCACGGCCTCCTCCACCTCGTGGACCTGCTCCACCTGGCGGTAGATCTCCGCCGTGCCGATGCGCACGCCGCCGGGGTTGAGGGTGGCGTCGCTGCGCCCGAGGATCAGGAAGCCGCCCGCCGCCGTGTGCACGGCCCAGTCCCCGTGGTGCCAGCAGCCGGGGAAACGCTCGAAGTAGGCGCCACGGTAGCGCGCGCCAGCCGGGTCGTTCCAGAAGCCGGTGGGCATGCAAGGGAAGGCGTTGCGGCAGACCAGTTCGCCCGGCGTGTCACGCAGCTCGCGGCCCTGGGGATCCAGGACCGTCACGTCCAGGCCCAGGCCCGGACCCTGGATCTCTCCGCGCCGCACGCCCTGCAGCGGGTTGCCCAGCACGAAGCAGCTCACGATGTCCGTCCCGCCGCTGATGGAGGCCAATTGCAGGTCGGACTTGACCTCGCGGTAGACCCAGTCGAAACTCTCGGGCAGAAGCGGCGAGCCGGTGGAGAGAATCGCGCGCAGCGTCTCCAGCCGGTGACTGGCCCGCGGGCGCAGACCGGCCTTGGCGCAGGCGTCCAGGTACTTGGCCGAGGTGCCGAAGACCGTAATGCCCAGCTGGTCGGCCAGGTCCCAGAGCGCGGCGGGCCCGGGATGCAGCGGGTTGCCGTCGAAGAGCACGAGCGTGGCCTCCGCGGCCAGCGCCGACACCAGCCAATTCCACATCATCCAGCCCGTGGTCGTGTAGTAGAAGAGCCGGTCCTCGCCGCCCAAATCCGTGTGCAGGCGGTGCTCCTTCAGGTGCTGGAGCAGCGTGCCGCCCGCTCCGTGCAGCAGACATTTGGGCTTGCCCGTGGTGCCGCTGGAGTAGAGGATGTAGAGCGGGTGGTCGAAGGGAAAGCGCTCCCAGACGCTGTCCGCCGGCGCGTTCTCCAGCCACAGCCGCAGGTCAACGGAGTCCGGCAGGGCGTCCAGATCCAGCATCTCGTCGGTTTCGGCGGCGCGGTTGGGCACCACCAGCAGGCCTTCCACCGTGGGCAGGCCGGCGCGCACCTCGCGCAGCCGGTCCAGGCAGTCCACCCAGTTTCCTTTCCAGGAGTAAGCGTCCACGCCCAGCAGCCAGCGCGGCTCCACCTGCCCGAAGCGGTCCAGCACGCCTTGGGCGCCGAAGTCCGGCGAGGCGCTGGTCCAGACGCCGCCCAGGCTGGTGACGGCCAGCATCAGCGCCACGGTTTCGGGCAGGTTGGGAAGCAGAGCCGCCACGCGGTCGCCCGGCTGCAATCCGGCGGCCTCGAAACCCGCGCGTAGCCGCAGTACCATGTCCGTCAGGCGCGCGTGGCTCCAGCTCGCGCTGCGGCCTTGGTCGTTGACGGCCAGCAGGGCCGGCCCTTCACCCGAGCCGCGCAGCAGGTTCTCCGCGAAGTTCAGCCGGGCCGCCGGGAACCAGCGCGCACCCAGGCGGTCCGCAGCCGCCACCCGCACCTCGTCCCCGGGCTCGCCCAGCACGCCGCAGAACTCCCAGACCAGCCGCCAGAAGGCCGGCGCCTCGCGCACGCTCCAAGCGTGCAGGGCCGGATAGTCGGGAAGGGCGGTGCCGGCCAGCGTCTCCGCGGCGCGGCGGAAGGCTTCCAATCGGCTGGCCTGGACACGGTCGGGCGCAGGCTGCCAGAGCAGCGGGGCGACGTCATGCGGCATGGGAATCCTCTCTGCTGGATGCGGGCGAAAAGGAGGGACTTTGCCTGCCGCGGAGCAAGCCGGATTTCCCGCTCAGCCAACGACCGCAGCGATCGCCGACCCGGCGGGACCTGTTGTGGCCTGTCCATGATTCCGTTGCATTCAGAATCGTCAATTCCTTAACATGACTCCGCCTTCCCCCGGGGTCATCATCGAGGTTGCCATGAAGTCTTCTCTGTTGTGGCTGGGTTTGACCGCCTGCGTTTGGATCCAGCCGGCCCAGGCCGTCAGCGACGCCGCCTGCATCTGGTTGATGATCTCACCCTCCACCCGCGCCACTGGGATGGGCAACACCTTCTCGCCCCTCTCCGACGACCCCTTCAACGCCTGGCTGGCGCCGGGCAGCGAAGTGCTGCGCCCGGAAGGCGGCCCGCCGCTGGATCTCAGCTTGACGGGCTATCCGGGCGGCATCCAGTGGGCCCCCTTTCACGACGTCCAGCTGATGAATCAGGCCGTCTCGCTGCGTCTCGATCTGCAGGAGTGGCAGCGGCGGAATCCAGGCGGGTCCGTGGCGCAACAGCCCTGGCAGCTCAGCCTGAGCTATCTGCACAACCTGCTTGAAGAAGGGGAGCAGACCCGCACGGATGAGGACGGCGCCATCATCGGCACCAGCCATGCCATCGAGCAGAGCCACAGCCTGCGGCTGGGCCTGGGGCAGCGCCGGGAGCGCTGGTCCTTTGGACTGGGGCTGGGCGCGGACCACGTGATCAGCGATCTGGCCAGCGGGCTGCTGGTCGGGGGGCGGCAGGTGGAAGTCGGCCACAGCACCATGCTGGATGCCGGTCTCAACCTGCAGGCCAAGCCCCTGCCGCGCCAGTGGCTAAATCCAGCGGATCCCGCGGCGGGCTACCTGGACTGGAGCCTGGGCCTGCAGTACTCCAAGCTCTTCCTGGGTTCCCACATCAGCTATGTCGATGGAATGGACGACGACCCCATGCCCTTCCACGACCGGCTCGCCCTGGCCAGTCGCTGGCGTCTGGCGCTGCCGCCCGCGGGCGGCATGCCTGAGCTGCCCGTGCTGGAAGCCCACGTGGCGCTGGAGCGTTCCATCGAATTGATCCGCGCGAACCGCCACTGGGTCGTGGAGGGGATCCGCGACGACCTGCCCGGCGGCCATTGGAATGACCCGAACGACGCGCCGGACGACCTTTCCTGGGACAAGCACTACATCGCCTTCGATGAAGGGCTGTTCCACGGTCGGCCCTCGGAATTCATCCATTCCCGCGGCTGGGAGCTGGGCGTGCTGGGTTTCGCGTATCTGCGCGGCGGCCACTATGCCGACCCGGCGGGGCTGGTGGAGCGCAAGACCAGCGGCGGCGGCCTGCAGAGCGGCGGGCTGGTGAACTGGCTGCTGCGCAGTCGGCCGGAGCGGGCCGGCCGGCCGGTGTTCCAGCTGCTGCGACGGCTGGACCTGCGCTTCGATTGGGCCGAGTCGCGCTATCGCTACTCCCCAAGCAGGACGAAGTACCGGGAGCTGAGCCTACGCTGGAACTTCTGACAGCCTCTAAATCTGCTTCAGTTTGAGGGCTTGCCATCCGCAAGCCCTCTCCTTGTCCTCCCGCCCGCTCTTCCCGCCGCCCCGAGTCCTATCTTGCCGGCAGGAGGCGCACATGCAGATCAAGGCCGTCATTTTCGACCTGGACAACACCCTGGTCGATTTCATGAAGATGAAGCGCGAGGCCGTGGCCGCCGCGGCGCGCGCCATGGTGGATCACGGTTTGTCCATGAAAGAGGAGGAGGCCTACGCCCGCCTCTTCGAGATTTACGACCGCGAGGGCATCGAGTACCAGGAGGTGCTGGACCACTTCCTCAAGGAAGAGCTGGGCCGGCTGGATCACCGCCTGCTGGCCGCCGGCGTGGTGGCCTACCGGCGGGCCCGCGAGGCCAACATGGTCCTCTACCCGCACGTCAAGCTGACCCTGATGGAGCTGATCCGCCGCGGCTACAAGCTGGGCGTGCTCTCCGACGCGCCGGGCCGCCAGGCTTGGCTGCGGCTGGCCAGTCTGGGCCTGCTGCACTACTTCCAGCACGTCATCACCCACGAGGACACGGGCAAATGGAAGCCCGACCCGGCGCCCTTCCGCAAGATGCTCGAGGTGCTGGACCTGAACCACGACCAGGTGCTGATGGTGGGGGACTGGCCGGACCGCGACATCCAGGGCGCGCGCAACCTGCACATCCGCACGGCTCTGGCGCTCTACGGCTCGGATTTCGACACGGAGGACAGCGGGGCGGATTTCCTGCTGCACAGCGTGGATGAGCTGATCCCGATCCTCGAGGGCTTGAACGAGGGCTGGCATCCGGGGTGGACCGGTTGATCGTGCATCAGGCCTTCCGGCTGGCTCCCCTGGACGACCCGCCCGCACCCGCCGCTGGGTTCAGCCCGGGGGAGGAGCGCTACCTTGGGCGCGCGGGACATCCGGCGGGCTCGCGCACGGCGCGCCGTCTGGCCAAGGACCTGCTGCGTGAGTGGCTGCCGGAGCTGCAGCCGGCGCACATTGAAATCCTGCCCCCCGGCGCCAGCGCCGACGCCGACGCGCCCAGCGCTCCGCCGCAGGTCCGGCTGCCGGCAGGCACGCTGCCAAGGGACTGCCGCCTGCACCTGTCCCTGAGCCACAGCCGCCACCACGCCGCCGCGCTGCTGGTGGTGGAGCGAATCTCGGCTGGGTGAAAACCCAACCACAGAGTCACAGAGGCACAGAATTCATAACGGACTTGCCTCGGTTGGAAGTGGAGCTCCATCATTTGCGTGCGCACGAAGACTCGAAGGCTCGAAGCGGATGCAGGGGTGGTACATGTGGCTCTTCAACACAGAGGCACAGAGTCACAGTGAGATCGTGAGACAGTAGGAGTCAATGGTCAAGTGAGGTGAAGCCCGCAGGGCTGAACCAGAACCTGGGTGAAGCGCGCAGCGCGAACCAACTACCTGGAGACAGGAAGGAGCCGCTGCCGCCAGCGGAAGGCCACCGGGAGGTGGCCTGACTCTGGCGGTTGAGAAAAAGCGCCTCTTTGGCTCCACCTTTCTGGCGCCAGCAGAAAGGTGGAAAACAAGGCAACCCGGCAGGTGACTGGGACGCGGGAACCCCCCATCCCGCCCTTCCCCCACTTCGCGGGGGAAGGGGTCGCTCCAGCGGAGTTGACAGGATCGCGTGAGGTGAAGGCCGTCAGGCCTGAACCAGAACCAGGTGGTGACGCCGTCAGGCCTGACCGGCCGTGCGGAACCACCTACGCGGTTGCAGGAAGCCCAAGCGCCGGCCAGCGGAAGGCCACCGCGAGGTGGCCTGACTCTGGCCGCTGAGAAAAAGCGCCTCTTTGGCTCCACCTTTCTGGCGCCAGCAGAAAGGTGGAAAACAAAGGCAACCGGCAGGTGACTGGGACGCGGAAAACCCCCATCCCAACCTTCCCCCTTGCAGGGGGAAGGGGTCGACAACGAGCGGCATTCGGTGCCGCACACACCGAAAGGAACTGTGATGCAATGGATCCTCTCCCTTGAGGAGATGCGCGACTTGGACCGCCGCGCCAGCGAGGAGCTGGGCCTGCCGTCCATCTGCCTGATGGAAAACGCCGGCCGCGGTTGTGCCGAGGCCATCCTGGACCACCTGGAGCACGAGGGCGGCAGCCAGGTGACCATCTGCTGCGGCGGCGGCAACAACGGTGGCGACGGCTACGTCATCGCGCGCTGCCTGGCCAACGCCGGGATTGACGTGCTGGTGCTGGCCGCCGTGCCCGGCGCGCTTTTGAGCGGCGACGCCGCCGTGATGCGCGGCGTGGTGGAGCGCATGGAGCTGCAAATCATCGATTTGGAACCGGAAGGCGACTTGCCCGACCTGCGGGACACGGACCTGATCGTCGACGCCCTGCTGGGCACCGGCGCAACGGGCGCTCCCCGGGGCGTCATCCAGCGCCTGATCGCCGCCATCTCCGACGGCCACGTGCCCGTCTGGTCCATCGACGTGCCCTCCGGCGTGAACGCCGACACGGGCGAAGTACCCGGCGTGGTGATCCAGGCCGAGGCCACGTTGACCATGGCCGCGCCCAAGCGCGGACTGCTGCTGCCGCCCGGACGGGATTTCGCCGGCGAGCTGACGGTGGTGGACATCGGCTACAGCGTGGACCAGCTGCTCGAGGGCGAGCCCTGGGCCCGCGCCGAGGAGCACGAACTCGCCGCGCTGATTCCGCCCCGCGCGCCCAGCGGCCACAAGGGCGACTTCGGCAAGGTTCTGCTGCTGGCGGGCTCGCCGGGCATGGCGGGCGCGGCCCTGCTCTGCTCCCGGGCCGTGCTGCGCTGCGGTGCCGGGCTGGCCCGGCTGGCCAGCGACGAGGAGGTGATCCGCCAGATCGCCGGCCACATGCCCGAGGTGCTGACCCTGCCCCTGCCGGCCGAGTCCGGCAAGAAGCGCCTGGAGCGCCTGCTGAAAGCCCTGGAGTGGGCGGACATCCTCGTGGTGGGTCCCGGCCTGGGCCGCTCGGAGGAGACCCGCACGCTGGTGCGCGAGTTGGTCTGCCAATCCCCCGTGCCTGTGGTGCTGGATGCCGACGGCCTGGACGCCTTCCGCGGCAAGCTGGAGCTGTTGGCCGAGCGCGAGGCTGATCTCTGTCTCACGCCCCACGCCGCGGAATTCGACCGGCTCACCGGCGGCGATCCCCTGGCCCTGCCGAGCCAGCGCCTGCTGTCCGCCCTGGAACTGGCGACGCAGCACGAACTCACCGTCGTGCTCAAGGGCGCTCCCAGCGCGATCCTCTCCAGCGCCGGCGAGGTGCTGTTGAACCGCACCGGCAACGACGCCCTGGCCACCGGCGGGGCGGGCGACGTGCTCACCGGGATGATCGCCGGACTGGCCGTCCAGGGGCTGGACCTGGATCAGGCCGCGCTGCTGGCCTGCGACCTGCATGGCCTGTGCGGCGATCTGGCCGCCGAGGCCCTGGGGGCCCACGGCGTCATCGCACCGGACTTGCTGCGCTTCATCCCGCTGGCGCTGCGCAGCCTGGAGGGCGGCGGCCACGGACACGCCCACCACGGATCCGGCTCGGGCGGGTGCGGGGACTCCTGCGGCTGCAGTCACGAGCACAAGGACGACGGCGGCCCGCAGGCATGAACCCGTTCGTCCTCTACAGCCGGCTGCCGCGCTGGGTGGATCTGATCGTCCTCGCATTCGCGCTGGCGGTGGTCTGGCTGGGCAGTTCCATTCCGCCGGACAGCTTTCCCGACCTGCGGATCTTCAGCTATGACAAGCTGCTGCACGTGCTGGAGTACACGTGCCTGGGCATCGCCATCTGGGTGGCCGGCCGGCGGCACGGCCTCGTGGACCTGCGAACGCGCCTGCACAGCCCGCTCAAGGCCTATCTGCTGGGCGTCGTGCTGCCCGGAGCCCTCTGGGCGGTGAGCGACGAACTCCACCAGCTGGTGGTGGGGCGCAGTTGCAGCGTCTGGGACTGGGTGGCCGACCTGCTGGGCCTGCTGCTGGCGGTGTGGTTCTGCCGCACGCTGGAGAAGCGCTGGGACTGGCTGCGCGAGCCGGCGGCGTGAGCGGGTTCGCCGATCACTTCTCCGGGCGGGCCGCGGACTATGCGATCTATCGCCCCGGCTATCCGGACGAGCTGTTCCAGCTGCTCGCCGCGCACTGCCGTCACACGCGGCTGGCCTGGGACGTGGGCACGGGCAGCGGCCAGGCCGCCGGGCAGCTGGCGACCTGCTTCGACGAGGTGCGGGCCACCGATGCCAGCGCCGAACAGTTGCGTCACGCCACGCCGCACCCGCGGGTCACCTTCGCCCGGGGCCGCGAGGATGAGTCCGGGTTGCAGGACCAGTCCGCCGATCTGGTCTGCGCGGCCCAGGCCGCCCATTGGTTCGATGCCTCGCGCTTCCACGCCGAGGTCGCGCGCGTGTTGCGGCCCGGCGGCCTCTTGGCCCTCTGGGCGTATGGTCTGTCCCAAGTGGATGCGGAGGTGGACCGGCTGACGCGGGAATTCTACAAGGCGCTGGATCCGTGGTGGCCGCCCGAGCGCCGGCACATCGACGCGGGCTATCGCAGCCTGGCCTTTCCCTACCCGGAACTGCCGGCTCCCGAGCTGGGCCTGCAGGCCGAGCTGAGTGCCGCGCAGTTCCTGGGCTATCTGGGCACCTGGTCGGCGCTGACCCGCGCCCGGCAAGCCGGCGGCCCGGATCCGCTGGCCGGGTTCGCCCGCGGGCTGGCCCAGTTCTGGTCCCTGGACGAGGTGCGTCCGGTGCGCTGGCCCCTCTTTCTGCGCTGGGGCCGACGGCCGGAATAGCCGACGGCCAGCCGTTCCTTATGTTCTTGCCAGTGGACAGGATTCCCGCAATCCCGTCCGGTCGCGCCCGGGCGATCGGGAGCCTGGACGCGAAATCATCCCCGGCCGTTTTCCGGCACGAAGCCGGAAACCGTCGCCGCCAGCCCCGCGTTGGGCGGGCAACAGACACATCTGCCCGCCCGGCGAGGCGGATGTCCACCGCAAGTCATCATCGTTGGAGGTGCATCATGTTGAACAAGATCATGCTGATCGGGCGGCTGGGGAAGGATCCCGACTTCCGCACCACGCCCACCGGCATGGCCGTGGCCCGGTTCTCCCTGGCGACGGACGAGAAGCGTCGCAGCGACAGCGGAGAGCTGACCTCGAAGACCGAGTGGCATCGCATCGTCTTCTTCCGCCGCCAGGCGGAGGTGGCCCGCGACTTTCTGCGCAAGGGCTCGCTGATCTACCTGGAAGGGAAGATCCACTACGACAGCTACGACAACAAGGAAGGCCAGAAGGTCTACACCACGGAGATCCTGGGCGACAACTTCCAGATGCTGGACAGCCGCTCCGACCGGGGTGAGGGCGGCCGCAGTTACGAGCCGGCGGAATCCGGCAGCAGCGGCGGCAGCATCGAGAGCAACGTGCGCAAGCACGTGGACGACGAGATCGCGGCGGACGACGACCTGCCCTTCTGAGAGTCGTGGCGTCCCGCCCACCCTTGTGACACAAAAGCCCCCGACGGAATCCGCCGGGGGCTTTTCATGGGAAGTCCAACAGGATTTACTTCGCCAGCAGCAGCTTGAGCGTCGCGCGCCGCCCCTCCGCCTCCAGCACGGCCAGGTAGAGGCCGCTGGCCAACCCGTCGCCATCGAACCGAATGCGATGCCGGCCCGCGGCCCGCGGCCCGTCGGCCAATAGGGCCACGCGTTCGCCCCGCAGGTTGTAGACGGTCAGCCGCGCGGCGCCGGGCGCGCTGAGCGTGAAATCGAGCAGGGTCGCCGGGTTGAAGGGATTGGGCGCGGCGGCCAGCAGCGTGAAGCGGGCGGGTGCCGCCGGCGGCAGGTCCACCTCCTCCTGGTGATACAAAGTGTCCGCCTCGTACCCAGCCAGCTGGTCCAGCTCGATGGTCTCCACCAGCGAGCCTTCACCGGCCGGTCCTTCGTAGACGTAGCGGTAGACGCGCTCCGTGCCGTCGTCGAAGAGGAAGCGGAAGGCCTGCTCGCGGATCGGCAGCTGCTCGTGCGCCACGGACAGATGCAGCAGCACGCGGCGCTGGGCTGGCAAGCGACCGTCCCAGTCCGTGCGTCCCGCCGGGTTGTGGATCCACGGCCCGGGCTCGACGGGATCCCCCTGCATCACGTCCCAGCCCACCGAGTAGTCGGGCATGGGGCCGTCGAACACGTCCAGGCTGTCGTGACACAGGATCAGCGCCTCCAGCAGCCGCTCCTGCCCGCCCTCGTTGAAGATCTCCACCCGGTCGATGGCCCGGACGGCCGCGGGATGACCGCCGGTGAAGTGCCAGGGCCGGCGGTAGCTGCCCAGCCCGAGGTGGCCGGCGGCATCCCAGGCCTCGCCCGCGGGCGGCGGCACGGCGCTGACCGGAATGCGACCGTAGAGGTAGGGGTTCTCGGTCTCCGGTTCGAAGCCGTTGATGGAAGACCCGGGGAAGAGGTCCAGCAGGTAGGTCAGGTGCAGATACCCGCCCATCACCGTTTCCGCCAATGAGGCGAAGTTCTCGCTCTGGCAGCTCGGGGACGTACAGCCGGGAGTGGGCGTATCACTGATGTTCACGCGCGGGCCCCAGCTCTGCCCGCCGTCCGCCGAGCAGGCCATGTAGAGCTCGCCGTTGGCGAAGCGCGAACCAGCCACAACCGGCTCGGCCAGATCGGCGCTGGAGTATTGATTCCAGAGGGCGTAGAGATAGCCGGTGGCTGGATCGTGGGCCAGTTGCACGCGGTCCTTCGCGCAGCGGTACTGGCCGATCTGCGCCTCGTCCGCCGGCAGGCCACTCTCGTCGTCATAGCTCAGCCAGCCCGCGAGGCGGCTGCGGATGCCCGCCGTGACGTCCTGGAACCAGATGGCGCTGCGCCAGATATCCTGGCGGGGCAGCGGCAAGCTGACCAGACCCTCGTCATCCTCATAGAGCAGGGTGTCCTGCACCTGGAGGGGCGTGGTCCAGGCCACCAGCAGATGGGGCTCTTCACGGGAATCGTAGATCGCGTCCACGTCGGCCCAGGGCGCGACGCCGAAGCGGAAGGGCAGGGGGGAATCCACGCAATTCGTCTGCGTGAGGTTGAGGGGCGGGCCCTGGTCCATCCGGGCGCGCAGGTCATTTTGCTCGTCCCGGGCCTCGTAGCAGTACAAATCGCTTAGGCCCGGCGCGCACGGGGAATCGGCCGTGTAGAGCAGCGCGGCTCCCGGCGCCTGCTTGGCGGCCGTGACGATCCCGGTCAGCTGGTCGCCTTGGGTCGTGACCGTCTGATACAAGCCGTCCCACTCCGTGCCGCTGCTGCTGCTGTTGTAGAACACGTGGTCTTGGATGGGTTCATTAGACCCGCCGCTGCAGACCATGTGCAGCTTGTCCTGGTAGTCCACGGCGATGTGCGGCCACAGGATGTCGGTGTGCTCGTTGTTGGAGAGCAGGTTGAAGGCCATGGTGCAGCCGGCGAAGTCCGTACCGAACCAGGAGCCGATCCCACTTGCTGAGGTGTGGAAACCCACCACGGTGGAGTTGCCCGGCTGTCCGTTCCTGGGTTCCGCGCTGGTGGCCGCACAAGTGACGTATCCGGCGCGCATGTCCGTGATGTTGGCGGCCGGCGCAGGCAGCTCGAGATCCGGGTTCACGCACCAGGCCAGCACGCGGCGCCCGGTAGTATTGCTGGGGCCCCCCATGAAGGCCCCGTGGGCGACGCTGTCGCTGGAGACGGCGATCATCTTGCCGTAGGAGCCATTGTGTTGGTAGTCGTAGCGGCTGGTTCCCACCTGCACCACATCAATCTGCGCCCGGGCGGTCAGCGCACTCAGGGCCAGGGACACCACGAAGTACAGCAAGCGTGACATCTGCGCCTCCTCGTCTGTCGCTGTTAGAGGTTCCGGACACGCAATCCGGATCGAGCGCGGGCGCCTTCCACACAGCCCTGCCGGCCCGGGGGCGCGGGCGAACCTGCCACAGCGGAGTTGGATCCTGACAAGCAGCGGGGGGGATTCTTCAGATGCTCTGAATGCAAGGAGTGGGCCAGTCGGGCCGATGGCTCGGCGGCGGCTCAGTCCACGCGATAGTGGGACTGCACCACGCCGTTGGAGTAGCAGCGCGTGTCCTCCAGGCTGAGGCTGCGGACCTCGCCCAGCGCGTGGACCAGGGGGATGCCGGCGCCCAGCAGCACGGGCATGGAGGAAATGATCACGTCGGTCAGCAGGTCCTCCTGCAAGAGCGCGGCGGCCAGGCGTCCGCCGCCCACCAGCCAGGCCCGCTGATGACCGGCCCGGGCCAGCTCCTCCACCACCACGCGCGGGGAACGCGTCTCGACGATCAGGTTGGGGATGTCCGACTCCAGCTCCTGGCGCGTGAACACGACGCAGGGCTTGTCGCCCCAGGCCCAGTCGCCCAGCTCCAGCGCCCGGCGCCAGGTGAGCGAGCCCATCAGCAGCACGTCGACGGAGCCCAGGAACTCGCTGTAGCCGTAATCGTCGTCCCCGCCGTTGAACTCGTCCAGCCAGTCCACGCCGCCGTCCGGCGTGGCGATGTAGCCGTCCAGGCTGGCGGCCACGTAATAGATCAGTTCCATTGCAGACTCCTACCGGCGTTTGCTGCGGCGGCGCACGGAATCGTCCACGTCCGGCGGCGGCGTGGCCCAGCGTTCGTCCTTGGCCTCGTCCGGGTGGATCAGCTCCTCCTCGTCCACCGGCACTTCCGGGCGGATCAGGCTGCTCAGGCGGCGGGGCCGCGGCAACTCGCGCGCCCGCAACTCCTCCAGCATTTCGCCGATCCGCCGCACCAGGAGCTTGAGGTGCTTGCCCGTGGCCGCGCTCACCAGCAGGTCGTAGTCCATCTTCAGCTTGCGCTTGGAGGGAATGGTCACGTCGCTCTTGTTCAGCACGATCAGCGCCGGCCGCTTGGCCAGCTCGGGCGAGTAGCGCGCCAGTTCGAAGCGCAGCACTTCCAATTGATGGACGGGATCGTCGGCGCTCACGTCCACCAGGTAGACCAGCACGCGGCAGCGCTCCACGTGGCGCAGGAACTGGTGACCCAGCCCGCGACCCTCGTGGGCGCCCTCGATCAGGCCGGGGATGTCCGCCATGGCGAAGGATTTGAATTCGGCGTAGGGCACGATGCCCACGTTGGGCACGATGGTCGTGAAGGGGTAGTCGGCGATCTTGGGCCGCGCCGCGCTGAGGGCGGCCAGCAGCGTGGACTTGCCCGCGTTGGGAAAGCCCACCAGGCCCACGTCGGCCAGGATCTTCAGTTCCAGGTCCACTTCCATGTCCCAGCCCGCGCCGCCGGGCGTGGCGTAGCGCGGCGTCTGCTGGGTGGGGCTCTTGAAGCGCGCGTTGCCCTTGCCGCCGTGGCCGCCGTTGAGCAGCACCTCGCGCTGGCCCGGCTCCACGAGGTCCAGCAGCAGCTCGCCGTTGTCCGCGCGGCGGATCTGCGTGCCCGGCGGAACGCGGATCAGCACGTCCTTGCCCCGGCGGCCCTTGCGCAGGGAGCTGGCGCCCGGCCGGCCGTCCTCGGCCTCGAAACTGCGGCTCCACTTGAAGTCCAGCAGGTTCATGCGGCCCGTGTCCACCTCGAAGACCACGTCGCCGCCGCGACCGCCGTCGCCGCCGTCCGGCCCGCCCTTGGGCTGATACTTGCCGTGGAACAGGCTGACGCAGCCGTCGCCGCCGTTTCCGCTGCGGACGGCGATCCGCACTTGATCGATGAACATGCCGCCTCCGTCGTGGGCGATGTGCCCAAGAAAAGCGCCCCCGGTCGGTGACCGGGGGCGCCAGTGTCGTCTGGAAAGCTGCCTACTTGGTGAGCAGCATCTTGCGGGTCTCGCTGCGGCCGGCGGCCTGCAACGTGTAGAAGTACACGCCGCTGGAGAGCTGGCTGCCGTCGAAGCCCACCGTGTGGTTGCCAACGGCCAGCGGGCCGTCGACCAGGGTGGCCACCACTTCGCCCATCAGGTTGTAGACCTTCAGGCTCGCCGCACCGGCCTTGATCATGTTGAAACTGATCTCGGTGGTGGGGTTGAAGGGGTTCGGCACGTTCTGGGACAGGGCGAAGTCACGCGGGGTCGTGCCCGGGTCGACCGAGTCGCCGCGATCGTACAACACGGTCGCCGCGTAGGCCTCCAGGTTCTCCTCGTCCAGTTCCACCACCATCGACCCTTCGCCGGCGGCGCCCTGATAGACGAAGCGGTAGAAGCGGTCGGTGCCGTCGTCGAAGCTGAACTTGAACAGCTGCTCGGCCAGGGGCAGGCCGCGATGGCCGACGGAGACGTGCGTCACCAGGGCGGTCTGGGCCGGGATGGTGCCGTCCCACTCGGTGCCGTTGGAGGGATCCACGATCCACTCGCCGGGCTCGACGGGATCGCCTTCCATCACTTCCCAGGTCACGTAGAGGTCGCTGTCCGTGTCACCGAACACGTCCAGGGCGTCGTGATACATGGTCAGCGAGTTCAGGTGGACGGGGTTGCGGCCTTCGTTGAAGATCAGGACGCGGTCAACCATCTGGATGGTGTCCAGGTGGCCGTTGGTGAAGTACCACGGGCGCTTGTAGCTGCCCAGACCCACGTGACCGGCGGCATCCCAGGCGGTGGTGGGGGCCGGAACGGCCGAGATGGGCACGCGCATGTAGTAGTAGTTGTTCACCGTCTCGAGGGAGCCGTCGTTGGCGTCGTCGTTGCGGATCGAGGAACCGGCGTGCTTGTCCATCATGAAGGTGATGTGCAGGAAGCCGTTGCTCACGATCTCAGCCAGGGAGCCGAAGGTCTCGCTCCAGCAGTCGGGGGAAGAGCAGCCCGGGGACGGGGAGTTGGTGATGTTCAGGTGCGGGCCCCAGGTCTGGCCGTTGTCCGCGGAGCAGGCCAAGTACAATTCGCCGTTGGCCATCTGCTTGTTGTCGGTGCCGCGGGCGCGCACGTCGTCCTTGCTGTACTGGTTCCACAGGGCGTAGAGGTAGCCGGTGGCCGGGTCGTGGGCCAGCTGCACGCGGTCGAACGCGTTGCGGAACACGCCCAGGTACATGCTGTCGGCGGGCAGGTCGTTCTCTCCGTTGGCCGTCTGCCAACCCGCGATGTGGCCCCAGTCGTTCTGGGTGGCGTTGTAGTGCCACAGGGAGGCGTGCCAGGAGTCCACGTTGGCGAAGGAGGTGACGAACAGGGTGTCGTTGCCCACTTCGTAATACATCATCGTGTCGGCGTAGGAGGTCGGCGTGCCCCAGGCGAGGTGCAGGTCCGGGGTCTCCTGGGAATCATAGATGCCGTCCACGTCCGAGTAGGCGAACACACCGTGACGGAACGGGGCGGTGGATTCCGGATCGTGGTACTTGGTGACGTTGATCATGTTGCCGGTCTCGATCTGCGCGAACAGATCGTTGTCCTCGTCGCGGGCCTCGTAGTAGCAGATGTCATGGTGCCACTGGGAAGCGCCCGTGATGAAGATTTCGGGGGAGGCGGGGGCGTCCGGCATCACGAAGATGGCCGCGCCCGGCGCATGCTTGGCGGCGGTGGCCGTCTGGCTCAGCGTGTTGCTGTTGGTCACGGCCACCACGAAGGTGCCGTCCCAGGAGGCGGCGTCGGTGGAGGCGTTGTAATACACGTAGTCCGCCGTGGCGCCCGTGGTGGCGTCACCCGTGACCATGTGGATCTTGTCCTGATAGTCCACGGCGATGTGCGGCCACAGGATGTCCGCGCTCTCGTTGTTGGACAGCAGGTTGAAGGCCATGGTGCAGCCGGCGAAGTCCGTGCCGAACCAGGAGCCGATGCCGCTGGCGGAGGTGTGGAAGCCCACCACGCCGGAGTCGCCGGGCTGGCCGTTGGCCGGATTCTGGCCGGTGGTGGCGTGCGTCGTGTAGCCGGCGCGCGCGTCCGTCACGTTGGTGGCCGGACCGGTCTGGGTGAGTTCGGTGTCCACGCACCAGGCCAGCACGCGGCGGCCGGTGGTGATGTTCGCGCCACCCATGTAGCTGCCGTGGCTGACGCCGTCGCTGCTGATGGCGATCATCTTGCCGTAGGAGCCGTTGTGCTGGTAGTCATAACGGCTCGTGCCCACGACCAGCCGCTCGTACTCGTAGACAGGATCGGTGTCCACCTGCGAGGCGTCGTCCTTGGGGGCGGCGTTGGGCAGGGCGTCGTTCACATAAGTCTGCCTGGACAGATCCTGCCGGCTCGGGGCGGCGGTGGAATGGCGGCCGTCCGCCGGCGCCATCTGCGCGGCCATGGCCGCTGTCCCCAGCGCCAGGGACGCGATAACGAGAGTCTTGCGCATGGTTGCCTCGCAATCCTTTGTAAAGTGTTGACGTCTTGTTCCTGATCCTGCGGGTGCGGAGGACGAAGTATGGCCCATCTTACACACTGTAAAAGGTCATGCTTCGGCCTCCCAATATCAAGGGACCGCAGACTCGATGACCACCTATTGCAAGTGCCGCGCCAGTTTCTTCCAGCGCTCTCGGGCAGACTCGCCAACCAACCCGCACCGGTACTCAGCCCCGGGTGAGGTGCCAGAGTTCGCTGCCGCTGACCCGGAAGCGCCCGGCCGGCGTGCGCAGTTCCAGCGACTGGGGCCAGGTTCCGGCCTCCTCGTAGCGCGCGGCGGCGGCGCGCAGCCAGTCCACCAGGTCCTCCTCGCCGGCCGGCAGGGGCTGATCGCGCTCCAGCACGGGTTTGTGCAGATCGGCGTTGGCCTGACCCAGCCGGGCCAGGGCCGCCTTGAGGGCCGGATCCCCCGACATTCGCCACTGGGCCTCCGCCGCCGCCGGATTGAGCCGGGGCAGGCTGCTGCCGGGCAGCGTGGCGAAGTAGACCTCCGGGGCGAAGAGCCGCAGCCCCGCCTCCAACAGCCGGCGCACGCCCTTGGGCTGCAGTTCCAGCGCGGCCAGCCGCACGGAGACGCCGCGCAGTTCGCCGGGCAGCTCGGCGAAGACCAGCCGCCCCTCCACCACCCGCGCCAGATGCACGCGGCCGCTCTCCTCGGTCACATCCAGGATGGTGGAATCCGGCAGGTCGGCCCAGCCCTGGCGCGCTTCGCCCTGGCCCGTCCAGGCCACGCCCTTCTGGCGCAACGAGCCCGCCAGGGCCCGCGCGGCCAAACGCTCCGGCCCACCGGGCTGGGCGCGCTCCAGGGCCGCCAGCCGGCTGCGGGCGGCGGGATCCGTGCCGGAGCGCACCTCGCGCACCTGATCCACCAGCCGCTCCAGGGCCAGCTGCTCGCCCAGGCCGGCGGGGGCCACCCGGCGGTCCCACTCCTCGGACAGGTCGGACCAGAAGGAGGCCGGGGGCGGACCGCTGGCCGGCAGGGCGAGGCCGTTTCCCACGCTCCCGGTGCCGGCCAGACCGGCGCTCTCCTCGCGCATGCGGCGCATTTCCAAGGTGTGCCGCCCGGCCAGCAGGGCTTCCAGATCGGCGCGCAAGGTGCCGGAGAGCTGGTCCCAGACCGGCCGGGTCCGGGCCTCCAGCGCGTCCATTTCCTGGCGCAGGCTGTCCCGGGAGGCGGGCGTAACGTCCGTGCCGGCCAGCAGGTGCTCCATCCGGGCCTGCAGGCCGGGCAACTCCTGTTCCAGCTCCCGACTTACCCGTTCGGCCGGCGCCGGGGTCCGTCCCGCCCAGAGGAAGTACCCGCCCGCGCCCAGTCCGCCCGCCAGCAGCAACAGCAAGAGCGGCAGCAGCAGCGTGCGCCCGCGGGTGCGCCCACGCGGTTGTCTGCCCGGGAAGGCCCGCTCGGGCGGCGCTTCGGCCGCGGCGTCGCGGAAGCCCGCCCCCTCTTCCAGGACGATCTCGCCGCCGTCCTCCGGGGCCTGCTCGTCGCTGAGGGGATGGCGGGGATCGCCCATGGGCTGCTCCACCAGCTCCAGGCGCAAAGTGAGTCCTAGTTGCTCGAAGTCCCGCCGGATGGCCACGGCGGGCGACAAGCCGTGCTCGCGCAGGACCAGGAAGGGCGGACGCAGCACCTCGCGCCGGACGATGCGCTCGGGCAACCCGGTGATCCGCGCCAGCCGCGCGATCACTTTGGGGTCGCGCGTCTCGTCCAGCAGATAGAGGTTGTAGACGCCCATCTCGGCTCCGTTCAGCTCAGCGCAACGGCCCCACTTCGTCTTCCACCGAACGCAGCAGCGAGCCGGACTCGATCAGTTGCTTCAGGGCGTGATACTCGCGCCGGAAGTCGTGATCCACCACCTCGTCCTCGCTGGCGGCCTCGCTGGCCAGGCAGGTGCCCACCGCCAGCAGGGCCGCGGCGCTCCCGCGTCCGGGGGATCCGCCGCGGAAGCGGTTGCCGTAGTGCGCGGCCAGCAGCTCGATGGCCAGCACGGTCCCCACGTGGTCGGCGATTTCCAGCGCGTGCAGGGCCGCGTTGGCGCCCATGCTCACGTGGTCCTCCTGGTTGGCGCTGGTGGGGATGGAGTCCGTCGAGTCCGGGTGCGCCAGGGTCTTGTTCTTGGAGACCAGGGCCGCGGCCGTGTACTGGCAGATCATCATGCCGCTGTTCAGGCCGCTGCGGGTGACCAGGAAGGCGGGCAGGCCGTGGCTCTGGCTGGAGTCCAGCAGCTTGGCCGTGCGCCGCTCGGAGATCGAGGCCAGTTCGGAGAGGGCCACCTTGAGGAAGTCCAGGCAGAAGGCCATCGGCTCCCCGTGGAAGTTGCCGCCGCTCAGCACCTCGCCGTCCTCGGCGAAGACCAGCGGATTGTCGGTCACCGAGTTCATCTCGCGCTCCACGGCGGAGCGCAGCTGGGCGAAGGTGTCGCGGGAGGCGCCCTGGACCTGGGGCGCGCAGCGCACGGAGTAGGAGTCCTGCACGCGCGGGTGCTCCGGGTCCACGGCGTCCACGCGCGTGGAGCCCTGGGTGAGCAGTCGCACGTTGTCCGCCACCGCGTCCTGGCCGGGGTGGCGGCGCAGGGCGTGCACGCGGGCGTCGAAGGCCGCGGACTTGCCCTGCAGGGCCTCCAGTGTCAGGGCCAGCACGATGTCCGCGCTGCGGGCCAGACGCTCGGCCCGGTGCAGCAGCAGGGCCGCGCTGGCGGTCATGAACTGGGTGCCGTTGTTGAGGGCCAGACCCTCCTTGGCTTCCAGCACCAGCGGCTGCAGGCCTTCGATCCCCAGCACCCAGCCGGCGGGCTTCCAAGTGCCGTGATACATCAATTTGCCTTCGCCGATGATCGGCAGCGCCATGTGCGAAAGGGGCGAGAGGTCGCCGGAGGCGCCGACGGAGCCCAGCGCCGGAATGTGCGGCACCAGATCGCGGCGCAGCAGTTCCAATAGGCGCTCGATCAGCACGGCTCGCACGCCGCTGTAGCCCTGGGCCAGGCTGTGGGCGCGCAGCAGCAGCATGGCGCGCACCACGTCGGCGGGCAGCGGCGCGCCGGTGGAGACAGCGTGGCTGACCAGCAGGTTGTGCTGGAGGCGGCCCAGGTCCTCCCGGGCGATCTGCACGCGCTGCAGGGCGCCGAAGCCCGTCGTGATGCCATAAATGACTTCGCCGCGCTCCACGGCCTGGTCCACGAAGGCCCGCGAGGCGTTCACGGCCGCCAGGGCCTCCGGGGTCAGGGTGAAACTGCCGCCGCCCGCGGCCACGGCCGCCAGGGTGCGGATGTCCAGCCAGCAACTGCCCACCTGGATCTGGGGCATGGGAACTCTCCTCTGTGGCGTCGGCGGACCGGCTCAGGGCCGGATCCGCTCCTCCAGCCGCACCGTGGTTTGGCGGCGCTGTCCGTCCCGCAGATAGGCCACGGGCAGCTCCTCGCCGGCCTCGTAGTGGCGCAGCGCGAAGGTATAGTCGTGGATGTTTGCCACGGGGAAGCGGCCCAGCGCGAGCAGCACGTCCCCCGCCCGCAAGCCCGCCCGCTCCGCCGCGGAGCCGGGCTTGACGTCCTGCACGGGCATGCCGCCCTCCCGGCTCTCGTAGCCGGGCACGATCCCGATGGCCACGCGCACGGGACTGCCGCCTTCGGGCACGGCCGCCGCCGGCTGGCCCGCCGCGATGCGCAGGCCGGAATCCAGCACCGCGGGCAGCCAGCCCGCCAGCGTGCGCCGGATGGGCTCCAGTCCCGCGACGTGGATGCGCTCCGCCGTGTCCGTCGGCTTGTGGTAGTCCTCGTGGGCGCCGGTGAACAGCATCACGGCCGGCAGGCCCAGCGCGCGGAAACTCTCGTGGTCGCCGCCGGGGGATTCCCCCGTGGCCCGCACCAGCAGGCCCGCCGCCGCCGCGGCCGCCCCCAGGCCCGGCTGCAGTTCGGGGTGTTCGGCCCCGCCCAGCAGAAGCAGGGTCTGCTCCTCCAGCCGGCCCAGCATGTCCAGGTTGATCATCAGGTCCAGCGAGTCCAGCCAGGCCGGCGATTCCTCCGCCAGGCGCCGTGAGCCCAGCCGGCCCAACTCTTCGCCCCCGAACCAGACCAGGGCCAGGGAGCGGCGTCCGCCCGCCGGTTCGACCGGCGAATCCCGCAGATCGCGCGCCAACTGCAGCAGCAGGGCCGTGCCGCTGGCGTTGTCGTCCGCGCCGGGATGCAGCGGTCCACGGCCGTCCGCGCCCCGTCCCAGGTGGTCGTGGTGCGCGCCCACCAGCACCCAGCGCCGGGCGGCTGCGCCCGTGCCGGGCAGGGCCGCGCCCAGATTCCAGCTGCGGGCCGTCTCGCGCTCCACGCGGATGGACAATTCCAGTTCGCCCACCAGGGGCAGCGCCGGCTGGGCCCGTTTGGCGCGGCTGAGGCGCGAGAGTTGGGTCTTGAGTCCGCTGCCCGCCCGCTGCAGCAGGCTGTCCGCCCAAGCGGCGGAGAGGCCCGCCACGGGCAGTCCCAGATCGCCCAGGGCGGGATCCGGACCCTCGCCCCGCAGTCGCGCGGCCTGGAGGTCAAAGGGACTGTCCACGACCAGCACGGCCCGCGCGCCGCACTCCCGCACCGCCGCCACGCGCCGCGCCAGGGTCTGGGCCTGCGGGGAGGATCCGGCGGCCAGGCCCTCGGGCACCTGCCGCAGCAACAGGACCACCCGGCCCGCCACGTCGGCGGGTTCGTACTCCAGCCAGCCCGCCGCGGCGTCCCGCAGCCCGTAGCCGCAGAATACGGCCGGGGCCGTCAGCCGTCCGGCGCCGGAGGCGGCCAGGGCCTGCCAGTCCGCCGGGTCCAGCGGCTGGGCGGCGCCGGCCAGCCGCAGCGTCTCCCCGGTCACCGTCGAGCGCGGGTGGAACTCGAACTCCTGCCGCAGGCCGCTGAAGCCCTCCAGCGGCGCCAGTCCCAGCGCGGCCAGTTCGCGCTCCAGCAGCGCCACGGCGCGTTCGCCGCCAGGAGTGCCTGCCCGGCGACCGTCCAGCTCCGGAGCGGCCAGACGGCGGATCAGCGTCTCCACGTCTCCCGCCGACGGGGCGGCCAGCGGCTGCCCGGGCCAGCAGAACAACCCCGCCACCAGCAGCAAAGCGAAACGCCCGCCGGCATGCAGGCCGTGTGACACGGTGGTTCGGCTTGGGGAGTGGAGGAGTCCTGGCATGGTCAGTGCTCCGTGCGGGTGGAGTCCGCCGTGCTGTCCGGCGGAGCCAGCAGGGTCTCGAACAGACGGCCCTCGCGGTCGAAGTTGGCCACGTACCACTCGTCGATCACGCCGCGCTGGCGCAGCAGGCTGGCCACGGAATCCGCGGCGGCGCGGTCCAGGAACCAGCCCAGCCGCACGCGATAGTAGGACGAGTTGCTGCGCGGCGCCAGCGCGTAGGCGTAGCGGCCGTCGCCGTGCAGGCGCTGCACGTAGGCCGCGGTCTGGGAGCTGTCGCGGCTGGCCAGGATCTGCAGCGTGAAGCCCGCCTCCACGTCCGCGGGGGGCGCGTAGTCGAAGGCCACCTGGGGCGGCGCCTGCATGGGCGGCGGCGCCTTCTCCAGCAGCCGGCTCAGCCCCGCCGCCAGCGCGATCACGCCCAGCACCACGCCCCACTTCCAGCCCGCGCCCAGCCGATTCCGCCCGGTGACCCCGCGCAGGCGCGCGCGGCCCAGGGACAGGTAGCGCAGGAAGGGGATGCCCGCCAGCGGGGAGCTGGACGCCGCGGCCGGCGTCGCGGCCAGGTGGGCGAAGACGGGTTTCAGGTCGGGCGGCAGATCGCGCCCGCGCAACCGGCCGGCCTCCAGCAGGGCCACCAGCAGGGCCCGGCCCTCCGGATGGTTGTCGCGCACCAGTCGGAACAGCAGGGCCTTGACGCTTCGCAGGCCGCGGGGCAGTGCGCCCGGCCCGAAGGCCCGGCAGGCCTCGGCCAGGGCGCGGGGGTCCGGGGCCAGTCCGCCGGCCTCGGCGCGGTTCCAGAGCCGCAGCAGATCCAGCGGCGCCACAGCCGTGCCGCTCAGGCGCAGCAGCAGCTCCCGCGCTTCCGGTCCCAGTCGCTCCTGGATGAAGAGCAGATCACGCAGGCTGGCGGCTGCGCCGTCGTCCAGCGGCGCCGGCGCCGCGCGCCAAGCGTCCAGCAGCCGCTCCTCCCAGCCGGTGCGGGCGGTCCGCGTCAGGCCGGTTTGCTGCTGCAGCAGTTCGTGGAAAGCCGCCAGGCCGGCGGGATCGCGACGGTCCAGCGCCTCCCAGGCCTGGGCCAGCCGATTGGGGTGGCGCGTCCGCGAGCGCTTGAAGAGCAGCAGGGGCGCGGGCAGGGCCAGCACCAGGCCGCCGATCAGGGTCAGCGGACT
Organism: Candidatus Delongbacteria bacterium; assembly: GCA_041675285.1. Taxonomy (NCBI): domain Bacteria; phylum Candidatus Delongiibacteriota; species Candidatus Delongbacteria bacterium. Next base: position 54,695 of record JBAYTZ010000015.1, on the reverse strand, counting down.
GCCCCGGACCAGCAGGCTGGGCAGCAGCATGCCCACGAGCAGATAGAGCAGCCAGGCCGCCACCGAATAGGAGAGCAGCACCTTGCCGGCCAGGCGGGCCAGCTCCAGCAGATGATCGATGCGTCCCCTCATGGCGTCACCATCTCAATAGTCAATCGGCCGCAGGGCCAGGCGGATGCCGCCCGGCGTCTCCCGTCCGCTCCAAAGATCCACGTCGTGGAACTCGACGCCCTCCGGAACGGCAAAGGTGCCCTGGCGGCCCAGGATCCCCTCCACCCGCGGCAGGATGCCCTTGAAGACCTTCAGGCCGCCCGTGGCGCCCGTCACGCCGTGCTCGCGCGAGAAGCGCATGGGGTGGTTGTCGCGGTTGCCCACCCAGCTCACGCAGACCAGCCGCGGCATCACGGCGCAGAACCAGCTGTCGCGATAGTCGTCCGTGGTGCCCGTCTTGCCGCCCAGGTCGCCCGAGACCCGCACGGAGAGCAGGTCGCCGCCCGTGCCGTAGCGCACGGCGCCCTTGAGCATGTCCAGCACCAGGTAGCATTCCACCGGATCCAGCGCCTGGCGCTGGCGCGGCTTGTGGCGCATCACCTCGCGTCCGAAACGGTCCACCACCCGGCGCACGGCGTAGGCGTCGGAGCGGATCCCGCGGTTGACGAAGACCGAGTAGGCCTGGGCCAGCTCCAGCGGCCTGACGGGGTAGGCGCCCAGGGCCATGGAGGGCTTGTTCTCCAGCGGCGCCGTGATCCCGGCCAGCCGCGCCGTGCGGATGGTCTCCTTCATGCCCTGCCGAACGGCGGCGTTGGCCACCACCACGTTGAGGCTCTTCATCAGGCTGTAGATGTAGGTCTGGCGCCCGCTCTGGCTGTAGTCCCAGTTGCGCGGCGTCCAGTTCATGTCGCTGAGCTGGTAGCTCTGCACGCTGTCCACCACCAGGTCCAGCGGCGACCAGCCCTCGCGCAGCGTCGAGTAGTAGAAGAAGGGCTTGAAACTGCTGCCCGGCTGGCGATTGGGACTCAGCGCGCAGTTGTAGGAGCTCTTGATGTAGTCGCGGCCGCCCACCAGCGCCAGGATCTCGCCGTTGCGCGGATCCACGGCCACCACCGCCCCGTCCAGCTGGGTGGCGTTGCTGCCCAGGCGCTTCTCCAGATCGGTGCAGAACTCGGTCACCGATTGCTGGGCCACGTCCTGCAGCCGGGCGTCCACGCTGGTGTGGATCTCCAGCCCGGCGTAGGGAATGGTCTCGGGCTCGAGGCCCAGCTTGCGGTACTCGTCCTCCAGGTCGGCCAGGATCCAGTCGCGCAGGTGGCCCGCGTTGTTGCGCTTGCCGGGCTTGACGCGGATCGGGCTGGCCTTGAGCCGCGCCACCTCGTCGCGCTCCAGGTGCCCCGTGCGGCCCAGCCGCGCCAGCACCCAGTTGCGCCGCTCCCGGCAGGCGGCCGGGTTGGAGCGCGGGTTGTAGCGCGTGGGGGCGTTGAGGATCGCCACCAGCGTGGCGGCCTCCACCACCTCCAGGTCGAGGGCGGACTTCTCGAAATACTCCTGGGCCGCGGCCTCCACGCCCATGCTGCCCGCGCCGAAGTCCACCGTGTTGCAGTAGGCCTCCAGGATGTCGTGCTTCTCGTAGCGCGACTCCATCGCCAGCGTGAGCAGCATTTCGCGCAGCTTGCGGTCCACCTTCTTCTCGAAGGAGAAGAACATGTTCTTGGCCAGCTGCTGGGTCAGCGTGGAGCCGCCGCTGCGCCGGCCCGGCAGGAACTGGGAGAGCGCCGCACGCAACAGGGCGGTCTTGTCGATGCCGTGGTGCTCGAGGAAGGCCTCGTCCTCCGTGGCCAGCAGCGCGTTGACGAAGAAGGGCGAGATCTGCTCCAGCGAGACGGGCAGCGAGGAGCCGATCCGGCTCAGCACCAGGCCGTTGCGGTCGAGGATCGTGGTCCGACGGGGCGGCTCCAGGTCGGCCAGTTTCTGCGGCAGGTAGGGCAGCTGGTGCTGCACCAGCGAGGTGTAGACCAGCATGAGGAGCAGGCCCAGACCCAGCACGCCCATCAGCGAATAGAGCGCCAGACGCAGGGAACGCAGCAGGTCGCGGTTCATTCGCGTTCCTCCTCGCCGCTGCGGATGGGCAGCCCCGTGTCCTTGCTGATCACCACGCCGCCCGGGCGCAGCCACTGGGTCTCGCCGCCCGCGCGGAACTCCAGCAGCAGGATCTCGCCCTGCGCCTGCCAGACGCGGCGCACGCTCAGCCCCGGCACCTGGCGCAGCCGACTCAGCAGCTCGCGGTGCTCGGGCACAAGGGCCGACTCCTCCTGGCGGTCGCGCACCTCCGTCAGCGCGGGATCCGCCAGCGCCAGCCCCGTGTCCTGCTCGGCCACCTGGCCCAGCCCCAGCGGCAACAGCTGGATCTGCAGCAGGTCCACCTCCGTGCCGTCCATCCGGTTGCGGGATTCGTCCAGGAAGGAGAAGCGCGCGTGGACGCCGTGCCGGTTGACGGTCACCGCGCGCAGGCCGCGCCGGGTGAGGTCCTCCAGCGCGTCGGGCGCGATCAGCTGGTCCTGCTGCCAGCTGGACAGGCTGCCGTAGAACTCCCGGAAGCGCGCCAGGCCCATGTCCAGCTCGGAGTGGTTCATCAGGTAGATGCGCAGCTGGCTTAAGGTGGCCACCCGGGCGCTCTCCTCGGCCTGCCGCTCCAGCACCGTGGAGCGGCTGACGGCCTGGCTGTCGCTCTCCTGCAGCAGGTCCAGGCGGTCGTGGGCGCGCCCGGTCTCCGGCCGCACGTCGTTGCTGACCTGCAGCCAGCGCCCCAGGATGATCTCGGGCAGCGGGCTCCAGAGCAGCACGATCAGCACGGCGACCCAGGCCCCGTCCCGCAGGAGGCGGCGTGCTTCTGGTTGATTGAAAAGCGACGTCAATTCGTCTCGACCTGTTGTTTCGTCACAAGATCAGCGGGTCGCAGCGCGCGGCTGGCGTGGACGGGTCGTGGACTGTGCCGCTCTCGAGTCGATCCATTTCTGGAAGGAACTCTGGCTCTCACCCGAAGGCCGGCCCTGCAGGATGTTCTCCACGCTTACGCTCTCGTCCAAGTCCACCCAGTGGACCCCGGCACCTTTGGCGATCAGACGCCAATGCGCCCGCTCCTTGACCGTGGCCGCCGCCACCCGGGGATACCAATCGATGGGCAGCAGATTCGTGCGCCCGTCGCTCAACTCCACCTGGATGGCATGCGCAGAGGTCGCCACTTTCAAAATTGTCGGAAGAGTCCGCTCATCCATGGACGTACTCATCCCAGCCCATCCTTCTCAGCCCGCCACGCGCTTGCGCTTGATCAGGTATTCCAGCAGCGCATGGTCCACCTCGCGGCCGGTGCTCAAGGTGGCAAAATCGATGCCCTCGCCCAGACAGCGGCCGCGCAGGCTCTTCACGAAGGCCGCCACGCGCTCGTTGACCTCCTTGGCCACCAGGCGCGGATCGGCGGACAGCTCCTCGCCGCTCTCCAGGTCGCGGAAGCGCCCGCCCTCCAGCCGGCCGAAATCCAGCTCCGCCGGATCCAGCGGCTGCAGGACGATGACTTCGTGGCCCTGGTGGCGGAAGTGCTTCAGGCCGCGGATCAGCGCGCTCTCGTCGTCCAGCAGGTCGCTGATCAGGATCACCAACCCGCGCCGGGTGAGCGACTCGGCCATCCGATGCAGGACGGCCTCCGTGCGCGTGCCGCCGGCGGGCTTCCAGCCCTCCAGTTCCTTCAACAGCAGGCGCAGGTGGCCGCGCGTGCTGCGGGGCGGGATGAGCTTGCGCAGCTCCTCGTCGAACAGGACCAGGCCCACGGCGTCCTGCTGGCGCACCATCAGGTACATCAGGCAGGCGGCCAGGGCCGCGCCCCAGCTGAACTTGCTGAGCAGGCCCGGGCTGCCGAAGCCCATGGACGCGCTGCCGTCCAGCAGGATGTGGCAGCGGAGGTTGGTCTCCTCCTCGTACTGCTTGATCTGGAAGCGCTCGCTGCGCGCGAACAGGCGCCAGTCGATGTGGCGGATCTCGTCGCCCCGCTGGTAGGGGCGGTGCTCGCTGAACTCCACGCTGAAGCCGTGATAGGGCGAGCGGTGCAGGCCGGTGATGAAGCCCTCCACCACGGAGCGCGCCACCAAGTCCAGGCTCTTCAGCTTGCCGATCCGCTCCGGCGTGAGCAGCGTGGCCATCTCAGGCGAGGGTCTCCAGCAGACGCCCGATCAGCGCGTCGCTGGTCACGCCCTCGGCCTCCGCGGCGAAGTTGGTCAGCACGCGATGCCGCAGCACGGGCAGCGCCACGGCGCGCAGATCCTCCAGGTCCGGCGTGGGCCGGCCGTGCAGGATGCCCCGGCACTTGGCACCCAGCACCAGGTACTGGCTGGCGCGCGGGCCGGCGCCCCAGCTCACCTGCTCCTTGATCCAGGCCGGCGCATCGGGATTGCCCGGCCGGGTGCGCGAGGCCAGCCGGACGGCCTGCTCCACCAGGTGGTCGGAGACCGGCGTGCGGCGCACCAGCTCCTGCAGCTGCAGGATCTGCTGGGCGCTGAGCACGGAGCGCGGCAGCTCGCCCGAGGAGCCCGTGGTGGACTTGACGATCTCCAGCTCCTCGGCGAAGCTGGGATAGTCCACGCGCAGCATGAACATGAAGCGGTCCAGCTGGGCCTCGGGCAGGGGATAGGTGCCTTCCTGTTCGATGGGGTTCTGCGTGGCCAGCACGAAGAAGGGCTCCTCCAGCGGGTAGGTGGTCCCGCTCACGGTCACCTCGTGCTCCTGCATGGCCTGCAGCAGGGCGGACTGGGTCTTGGGCGGCGTGCGGTTGATCTCGTCGGCCAGGACGATGTTGGCGAAGATCGGCCCGTGGAAGAAGCGGAAGTGCTTGGCCCGCGAGTTCTGGTCCTCCTCGATCACGTCCGTGCCCGTGATGTCGCCGGGCATCAGGTCCGGCGTGAACTGGATGCGGCTGAATTTCAGCTCCAGCACGCGGGCCAGCGTGGAGATCAGCAGGGTCTTGGCGAGCCCCGGCACGCCCACCACCAGGCCGTGGCCGCGGCAGAGCAGCGTGATCAGCAGATGCTCGATGACCTCGGACTGCCCCACGATGCTGCGGCGGATCTCCTGCAACAGCTGCTCGCGCGCGTCCTGCAGCGCGTGGACGGCCTCCATGCCGCCGGAAAAGTCCCTCACCTGGCGTGTCCTTTCTTCAGCCATGCCCCCAGAAATCCAAGCAGATCGTCGCGCCCGCTCTTGGAGCGCGCGGAACTGGTCAGAATCTGGAGAATCGGCAGGGATTTCAGCTGCTCCTTGAGCGCCTGCAAGGCCGCGTACTGGGCCTGGCGACCCAGTTTGTCGCCCTTGGTCAGCACCACCACCACGGGCACCATGTTGTGGCAGAGCCACTCCAGGCTCTCCAGGTCCTGCTTGGCCGGCCGGTGGCGGATGTCCAGCAGCTGCACCACGATGCGCGAGCGCGGGGTGCGGATGTACTCGTCGATGAGCTTGGCCCAGTCCTGGCGCAGGACCTGGCTGGTCTTGGCGTAGCCGTAGCCCGGCAGATCCACGAAGTAGAGGGTCTCGTTGACCAGGAAGTAGTTGACCAGCCGGGTCTTGCCCGGAGCGGCGCTCACCTTGGCCAGGGCCTTGCGCCCCAGCAGCATGTTGATCAGGCTGGACTTGCCCACGTTGCTGCGCCCGGCGAAGACGATCTCGGGCCAGGGCGGCTCGGGAAGGTGGTTCGCGTTGGCCACGCTGACCAGGAAGTCCGCCTGTTTGATCTCCAACGCCATGGCTGCCGCTCTCCTTGCTCGCCGTTCATAAGTCGTCCCCGGGCCGGCGCAGCGCGCGGCTCGGCCCCGGCCAGGGGCTGCGTGGGTCCGGATCGGGATCGTCGCTGTGCGCTGGAAGATCGGGATCGGCGGGCAGGGAAAGGGCCGCTCGCCGCCTCAGGCCTCCACGGCCAGGTATTCCGCCAGGACGGGCAGCCGCGCCTTGAGCCGGGCCAGGAACTCGCCGCGCAGCTCGTCCTGCCCCTCCAACAGCTTCAGCCGCTGACGGGCCGCATCCATGAAGCGGCGCTCGAAGTGGCCGCGCAGGGGCTCGGTCCAGGCCGCGCCGCCGGGCAGGAAGGAGCCGCGGTACAGGCCCAGGCAGTCGTCCAGGTGCCGTTCCACTTCCGGCGCGCGCCCCTTGCGCTGGGCGTCCTGGGCGCGTGTCCAGGCCCGCTCGAAGTCCAGCGCGTCCACGGACAGGCCCAGATCCTCCGCCACCGCGTAGCCCTGGCGCTCCTGGAAGCGGATGGCCTCGGGACTCTGGGGCAGCAGGGCCTTGCGCAGCCGGCTGATCACCACCCGCAGGCTGGACTCGCTGAGCAGCGGCCGGCCCTCCAGGGTCAGGGCGTCCAGGATCTCGTCGCGCCCGAGGCGCTCCCGCCCCTGCCAGGCCCGGATGGCCAACAGGGCCAGCAGTTCCACGCCCACCCGGGTCTTCAGGGTGGCCGGATCCAGCTCGCGGCCGTCCAGCAGCAGGCGCACGGGGCCCAGCACCTGCAGGCGCAGGCCGCGGCCCGGCGCGCGCTCCTCCTGGTCGGACAGCCAGGTCTCGAGGCGCTCCAGCTCGCGCTCCAGCCGCGCGCGCTCAGCCGGCGACTCGTCGCGGCGAGGTTCGCGCAACTCGGCCAGGGTGTGCCGGACGAAGGCGCAGCGCTCGGACTCCGCCACCTCCAGCCCGGGCAGCCGGAAGGGCCGGCCGTCCTGGGCCAGGTTCGCCAGGGCCCAGGCCCACAGGCAGGCCAGCCGGGGCGGACAGGGGCGGGGGGGCGGCCAGGCCGTCAGCCCGGGCCAGCGCCCCAGCAGGTGCAGGACCAGCTGGCTGCCCGGCTGGGTGGAGAGCTGGCAGCAGGTTTCCAGCAGCGCGGCGGACGCCGCGTGGGAGTCGCCGCGCCGGCAGGCCAGGGCCACGCGGAAGGCGGCGGCCTGGGCCGCGTCCTGTTCCACGTCCGCCAGCCCCTCGGCCACGGCGTCCGCCACGGCGTCCTCGCCCGTCACCAGGGCCAGTTCACCGATCAGGACCTGGAAGCGCACCAGATCGTATTCGCGGCGTTCTCGGGCGGCGGCCACGGCGGGCAGGTAGTCCGCCGCCCGGCGCGCGGGATCGGGACCGTGCAGGTGCGCAAGGGCCCGGTCGCGCATGAGGCAGAAGATCAGCATCTCCACGTCCCCGCGACCCAGCCCGCGATACTGCTCCACCATGGCCTCGCAGGCCGCGGCGGCCACGGCCCAGTCGCCGCCGGTCTCCGCCTGCTGGACGCGCACGTGGGCCCGGCTGTAGCCCAGGGCCAGGTTCAGCTCCGGGGCGCGCTCATCGGCCATGAAGGATTCGGCGCGCTCCAGCAGGCGCGCGGCCACCTCCGTGCGCAGCAGGCGCCACTCGATGCCCAGGGCGGTGAGCACCACGGCCCGCTGGGTGTAGGTGGTGGCCGGCTGTTCCAGCAGGGTGCCCAGCTCTTCCACCAGCCGGGCGGACTCGTCCAGCCGGCGCTGGCGCTTCAGCAGGTTGAGCAGGAAGAGCGCGGCCTCGGCGGCGGGCGTCCAGCAGCGGCGGCGCAGGAAGGAGGCCAGGTTCTCGCGCAGCATGCGCTCGGCTTCGTCGTGGCGTCCGACCAGCGCCAGCACGCGGGCCAGGTAGTCGCGCTGGCGGGCCACGGAGACGCTCGCCATCCGGCGGGCCTGTTCCACCATCGGCTCCTGCCAGGGCTTGAGCAGGGGTTGGCCGGCGAACAGGTGGGCCAGGTTGTGCAGCTCGAAGAAGACGCTCAGCTGCTGCGCGGCGCTGAGCAGACCGGACTTCTCCCGCAGCAGGTTCTCCAGCGCCTGGAACCGTTCGCGGGCGTCGAGCCCGCCGGCGGGCGCGGCCAGACAGCGCAGCACGTCCGCCCAGGCCGCCTGTTCGGGCAATAGGTCCAGGCCCGCCAGGCGCTGGAACTCCGGCGCGGCGTCCTCCCAGTCGGAGTTGGAGTAGCGCCGCTGCAGGCGCGTCAGCAGCAGGGCGGCGCGCTCGGGCTCGCTCAGGTCGCCGCGGGCCTCCATGCGCTCCACCCAGGGCAGCAGGTCCCCGGGACGGTTGAGGATCAGCGAGTGCCGCGGCATGTGCTGCAGGACCAGCAGGCGCGTCGCGGCGTCCAGCCGCTCGAAGTCCGCCTGCTCCAGCCACTCGGCCAGCGCGGCGACCGCGTTGATGGAGAGACTGGCCAGCACGCCCGTGCGGACGGCCAGCGAATAGTCCCCGCGTGATACGGCCAGGTCGCGCAGGTCGCCGGCCAGGCGCAGCTGCAGTTCCAGGTTGGCGTCGTCCTCGGCCAGATCGGAGAGCAGGCCGCGCAGCTGGACAACGGCCTCTTCCCGGGCGGGCAGGTCGGCTGATTCCCGGGCGACGCGCCCCAGCAGCCCGGCCCGCAGCACGCGCTGGTCGCGGTCGGATTCGTCCAGGCCGGCCGCCACCTGGAGCAGGAAGTCCCGGCGCTCGGCGGGTTCCAGCCACTCGCCGGCCAATTCGTTCCAGAGGGAGTGGGCGAACTCCCAGCGGTCGGGATCCGCCTCGTCCGGCAGATGGCGCAGCACGCCCTGGCGCTGCAGCTCCTCCGCCAGCGGTTCCCAGATCCCATCGCGCCCGGGCGCCGCGCGCCGCAACGGCTCCAGGCTGGCCGGCAAGCCCACCGCGCGCAGCCAGGTCAACAGAAAGCGCGCCGCCGGCTGGCGCTCCAGCAGGGGCGCCAGCAATTCGTCCACCAGGCCGCCGCGCAGGAGTCGGGACAGCTCGTCCGGCGCCCCGCAGCGCCAGCCCTCCAGCGTGGCGCGCACCAGGCCGCCGCGGCGCGCGTGGCGCAGCAACAGCACGGCCAGGAAGGGCAGTCCGCCTGATTCGGCCAGCAGCCGCTCCAGCAGCGGCTCCAGGCTCCGAGGCGCCTCGGGGTCCAGCTCGCCGGCCACCAGCTCACGCAGACCTTCCGGATCCAGCGGGCCCACCTCCACGCTCAACAAGCCGGGCACCTCACCCAACAGGCGGCGCCACTCCGCCGCGAAGGGCAGCGCGTCCAGCTCGCGGCAGGCGATGAGCAGGGTCACGCCCAGTTCGTCCAGCGCGGGATGCGCCAGCAGGCCCTCCAGCAGGCTGCGGCTGGTCTCGTCGACGAATTGCAGGTCGTCCAGGATCAGCAGCAGCGGCCGATCCTGGGAGAGGCGGCCCAGCAGCGTGACCAGGCTCTCCAGCACGGGCATGAACTGGAACTGGCCGGGCTCCTGGCGCGCCTCCAGCCGGCCCAGCAGCGCGGGGCTGAGTGCGAACAGCCGGCGCAAGCCGGGCTCTTCGTAGAGGGCCAGCAGGCCGGAGGGCGTGAGTTGGCGGCCCAGCCGCTCCAGCAGACCGCCCAGGGCGCCGCCCGCGGCCCCGTCCCGGCACTGGCAGACGTGGCTCAGCACCAGGATGCCCGGGGACAGGCTTTCCTCCAGCGCCTCCAGCACGCGGCTCTTGCCCACGCCGGCCGGTCCCGTCAGCGCGATCAGGCGTGCCGCGGGATCCTCGACGTGACGCAGGAGCCGCTCCAGCAGTCGGCCGCGTCCGGGCAGGACGACGGCTGGTCTCATCCGGTCTGCTTGGCCACGGCCTCCGCCGCCTTGCGGGCGGCCTCGGCGTCGCCCAGGTAGCGGCTCGAAAGCGGCCGCAGGTCGTCGTCCAGTTCGTAGAGCAGGGGAATGGCCGTGGGGATGTTCAACCCGGTGATCGCCTCGTCGCTGATCCCGTCCAGGTGCTTGACCAGCGCGCGCAGGCTGTTGCCGTGCGCGGCGATGAGCACGCGCTGGCCCGAGCGGATGGCCGGCGCGATCTGGCCGTTCCAGAGCGGCAGGAAGCGCTGGATCGTGTCCTTGAGGGACTCGCAAGCGGGCAGCTCGGCGGCGGGCACGCCCGCGTAGCGCGGGTCGAAGCGCGGATGGCGCGGATCATCCAACTCCAGCGGCGGCGGCGGCGTGTCGAAGGAACGGCGCCAGATCTGCACCTGCTCCTTTCCGTGCCGTTCCACCGTCTCCTTCTTGTCCAGGCCCTGCAGCGCGCCGTAGTGGCGCTCGTTCAGGCGCCAGCTGCGTGTGACGGGAATCCACATCTGATCCATCCCGTCCAGCGTGATCCAGAGCGTGCGGATGGCGCGCTTGAGCACGGAGGTCCAGGCCTGGTCGAAGACGAAGCCCTCCTCTTTCAACAGTTGTCCCGCCGCGGTGGCCTCGCGGATCCCCTCGGGGGAGAGGTCCATGTCCGTCCAGCCCGTGAAGCGGTTTTCCAGGTTCCAGGCGCTTTGCCCGTGGCGCAGCAGCACCAGTTTGTGCATGGGGTTCCTCCCGGTCAGGCGATATAGATCGATTTGCAGTTGACGAATTCGCGCAGACCCTCGTCTGCCAATTCCCGGCCGAAGCCCGAATCGCGGATGCCGCCAAAGGGCAGGCGCGGATCGGAGCGCACCAGCGCGTTGACGAAGACGGCCCCGGCGGGCAGCGCCGCGCGGGCCAGCGCCTCGCCGCGTTCCAGGTCGCGCGTGAACACGGAAGCGCCCAGGCCATAGCGGCTGCGCGCCGCCCAGGCCAGGGCCTCGGTCTCGTCATGCGCCCAGCCGAGCGCGGCCACCGGACCGAACAGCTCCTCGTCGAAGGCCGGCTGGCCCGGCGCGACGTCCGTCAGCACGCTGGCCGGATAGCCGTGGCCCGGCCCTGCCGGGATCGTGCCGCCGCAGAGCAGGCGCGCCCCCGCCGCCACGCTGCGCCGCACCTGGTCGTCCAGCCCCGTCCGCAGATCGGCGCGGGCCAGCGGTCCCAGCCGGCACTCCTCGTCCAGCGGGTCGCCCAGCGCGTGCGCACGCATCTTCTCCAGCACCAGCGGCTCGAAGTCCCGGCGCAGGGCCAGCGGGGCGATGAAGCGCTTGCTGGCGATGCAGCTCTGGCCGTTGTTGATCATCCGGCTGGCCACCAGCGTCGCAGCCGCCAGCTCCAGGTCGGCATCCAACAGGACCACGCCCGGATCGCTGCCACCCAGCTCCAGCACGCACTTCTTCAGGTGCCGGCCCGCCAATTCGGCCACGCGCCGGCCGGCCTGGGTGGAACCGGTCAGGGTCACGGCGGCCACGCGCGGATCGCCGATCAGCTCGGCCACGGCCTCCGGCTCCAGCCGCAGATTGGGCAGCAGGTCCGCCGGCAGCCCGGCTTCGCGCAGCAGCGCGCACAGGTCCTCCGCACAGCCCTGGGTCGTGGGCGCGTGTTTCAGCAGCACGCCGTTCCCCGCCGCCAGCGCCGGCAGCGCGGCCCGCACCACCTGCCAGAGCGGGAAGTTCCAGGGCATGATCGCCAGCACCAGCCCCAGCGGTTGTTGGCAGACAAAACTGCGCCGGGCCTCGGTGGCCACCACCCGGTCCGCCAGCACGCGCGCCGCGTGCCCGGCCAGCCAGCGGCAAACTGTGGCGCATTTGCGCGCCTCGGCCAGGCCCTGGCTCAGCGGCTTGCCCATCTCTTCGGCCATCCGCACGGCCAGCGGCCGGGCCCGCTCCTCCAGCAGATCCCCGGCCCGCTCCAGGATCTCCAGCCGCTCCATCAGGGGACGCGCCGCCCATTCCGGTTGGGCCGCGGCGCTGCGGGCGAGCTGCGCCTCCAACTCCCCGGCCTCGAGCCGGGGCCAGCGGAACAGCTCCCGGCCGGTGAATGGATTGAGGCTGATGAACGACATGCCGGCCCCGGATTTTCTGGGTGCCAATGTAGGATCTCCGAACAGGGCCCACACGTCCACCCAGGTTCGAATCCCCCGCGGAAGCGGGCGATTTTCTAACTACTACCTGTGGGTATTGATTTATTCCACGGCTCCCGTTTAATTAGGACGTCGATGTCCTGATATCACGAATTCGTGGAGAGCCTCATGCGCATTTGCCTGCTGATCCTGGCTGCCGGCCTGGCACTGACCCTGGGCTGCGGTCCGTCTTCCGACCCCCCAGCCGAGTCGGGCACCACAACAACAGCCGATCCCAGCGGCCTCAGCGGCGACGAGCTGGAGAACGGCATCGGGCCTGTCAAGGCGCCCGTGGAGCTGGGAGCCCTGGATCCCGCCCTGGCGGCCAAAGGCCAGCTCATCTTCGAGCAGAAGTGCCTCTCCTGCCACAAGCTCGGGGAGCGCTTCATCGGCCCGGCCCTGGGCGACGTGCTCAGCCGGCGCACGCCCCGCTACGTGCTCAACATGATCCTCAACCCGGACGAGATGGTGAAGCGCCATCCCGAGGCCAAGAAGCTGCTGGCCGAATATCTGGCCCCCATGGCCCAGCAGAACCTCAGTCCGGACGACGCCCGGGCCGTGTTGGAGTACATCCGTTCAGCGGGCAGCACCGGGACCGCCAGCCCGGCCGGCCGCTGAGCCACGTTTACAAGGGAGGATGGATGAATCGCACCTCGATCCGCCGGCGGGCGCTGACGGCCCTCGCCCTGGTGGCCCTGGGCGGGACCGGCCTGCTGTCCCAGTCCTGCGGCAAGTCCGACCGCAACCTGATGGGCGACGCGGACGCCGCGGCCAAGGTCTATGTCGCGCCGGGTTCGCACGACGAGTTCTACCTGTTCTGCTCCGGAGGCTTCAGCGGCAACCTGACCGTCTACGGCCTGCCCTCCGGGCGGCACCTGAAGGACATCGCGGTCTTCTCGCAATACCCGGAAAAGGGCTGGGGCTACGCTGAGGAGACCCTGGCCATGTTCAACACCTCCCACGGCTTCGTGCCCTGGGACGACAGCCACCATCCGGAGCTGTCCCAGACGGACGGCGTGCCCGACGGCCGCTGGCTGTTCATCAACGGCAACAACACGCCGCGTGTGGCCCGCATCGACCTGACCACCTTCGAGACGGCGGAGATCATCGAGATCCCCAATTCCGCCGGCAATCACGGCTCGCCCTTCATCACGCCCAACAGCGAATACGTGGTGGCCTCCACGCGCTTCAGCGTGCCCATTCCCCAGGAAGACGTGGCCATCAAGAGCTACGCGGAGAAGTTCAAGGGCACCATCAGCTACATCAGCGTCGATCCCGCCAACGGCCACATGGCGCTGGCCTTCCAGATCCTCGTGCCGGGGTTCAACTACGACTTGTCACACAGCGGCAAGGGCCCGTCCCACGGCTGGTCCTTCTTCACGTGCTACAACAGCGAGCAGGCCAGCTCGCTGCTGGAGGTGAACGCCTCGCGCAACGACAAGGACTTCGTGGCGGCCGTGAACTGGAAGAAGGCCGAGGAGTACGTGGCCCAGGGCAAGGCGCGGGAGCTGAAGGCCAACTACGTCAGCAACCGGATGGACGAGAAGTCGCGCATCGCCGCCAGCGTGACACACAACTCGGTCAAGGTTCTGGACCCCGCCGATTGCCCGGGGTTGATCTATTACCTGCCGACGCCCAAGTCGCCCCACGGCGTGGACGTGGACCCCTCTGGCGAGTACATCGTGGCGGGCGGCAAGCTGGCCACCGTCATCCCCGTCCACTCCTTCAAAAAGATGCTGGCCGCCATCGAGTCCAAGGCCTTCGACGGCGAGATCGACGGCATCCCCGTGCTCAAGTACGACGCGGTCATCGCCGGCGAGGTCAAGGATCCCGGCCTGGGCCCGCTGCACACCGAGTTCGACGGGCAGGGCTACGCCTACACCTCGTCCTTCATCAGCTCCGAGATCGTCAAGTGGAAGATCGGCAGCTGGGATGTGGTGGACCGCATCCCCACCTACTACTCCATCGGCCACCTTTGCATCCCGGGCGGGGACAGCGCCAAGCCCTGGGGCAAGTACGTCGTCGCGCTCAACAAGATCACCAAGGACCGCTACCTGCCCACCGGGCCGGAGCTGGCGCAGTCGGCGCAGCTGATCGACATCAGCGGCGACAAGATGAAGCTGCTGCTCGATTTCCCGACCATCGGCGAGCCGCACTACGCCCAGGCTCTCCCCGCCGAGCTGCTCAAGGAAAAGAGCGTGCGCTTCTTCAAGATCGAGGAGAACACGCACCCCCAGGCCACCAAGTCGGAGAAGGACGCGCGCGTGGAGCGCAAGGGTCGCGAGGTCCACGTCTACATGACCTCCGCGCGCAGCCACTTCGCGCCGGACAACATCGAGGGCGTGCGGGTGGGCGACACCGTGCTCTGGCACGTGACCAACCTGGAGCAGGACTGGGACGTGCCCCACGGCTTCGCCGTGCTGGGCGCCCACAACTCCGAGCTGCTGATCATGCCCGGCGAGACCCGCACCCTGCGCTGGGAGCCCACGGCCGCCGGCGTCTATCCCTTCTATTGCACCGACTTCTGCTCCGCGCTCCATCAGGAGATGCAGGGCTACATCCGCGTCTCCCCGGCCGGCTCCGCCACGGAGCTGGCCTGGAGTCTCGGCAACTGAGCGGCGGCGCGACGGGGGTCTGCGGACCCCCGTCCGTCCCGCATCGGAGGACCCCATGAACCCCCGCTCCCGGCTGCTGTTCGCGGCCGCCTCGCTGACCCTGCTGCTGGCCCTGCTCTTTCCGCTCTGGACCATCTCGCTCTCCGCCCCCCAGTATCCGGAGGGCATTGGGCTCAAGATCTGGGCGCACCAGATCACGGGCCAGCGCGAGCAGGACCTGCACAACATCAACGGCCTGAACCACTACATCGGGATGAAGACCATCGAGCCGGACAGCATCCCCGAGCTGCGCATCCTGCCCGTGGCGCTGACCGGGATGGCCGCCCTGGGCTTTCTGGGCGCCTGGCTGGGCAGGCGCTGGCTGCTGGGGCTCTGGCTGGGCCTGCTGCTGGCCGGCGGCGCGGCCTCGCTGGTGGACTTCTGGCTGTGGGAGTACGACTACGGCCACAACCTTGATCCCTCCGCCGCCATCCAGGTGCCCGGGATGACTTACCAGCCACCGCTGATCGGCACGCGCCAGCTGCTCAACATGCGCACCACGGCCCTGCCTGGGCTGGGCGCGCTCTCCCTGGGCCTGGGCCTGGGCCTGGGCGTCGCCGCCTGGACCGCCTCACGCCCGGGTCGACCGGCTCCCGGCCCCAGGCCGAATCACGTCCGGATGGCCCTGGTGGCCGGGCTCCTGCTGCTCGGGTTGGTGGGCGGCAGCTGCCAGGCAGGCGTGCGCGAGATCCGCTACCGCCAGGACACCTGCGCGCGCTGCCGGATGATCGTGATGGATTCCCGCTACGGCTGCGAGCTGGTGACCCGGCGCGGCAAGGCGCTGATCTTCGATTCCGTCGAGTGCCTGGCCGCCCACACGCTGGAAGTGCCGGACGACGCCCGGGAGGCCCGCGCCCTGCTGGTCACGCACCACGCCCGACCCGCCCGGCTGGCGGCCGCCGACAGCAGCCTCTACCTGCGCTGCGCCGAACTCCCCAGCCCGATGGGACTGGGCCTCAGCGCCTGCGCCGACCGCCGCGAGGCCGAGGAATTGCGCCGCCTGCACGGCGGCGAACTGCTCAACTGGTCCCAGGTGCTGACCTACGTCCGCGGCGCCTGGAAGATTCCCTGAGCCCGATGGGATCAAGTCTACACCGCACACGGGCCCGCCGGATGCTGGCGCTTCTTCTGCTGCTCTTGTTGGCGCGGGCAGGGGAAAGCCGGATCTGGCGGGCCTCTCCTGCCACGGGCCTTGGCCGGGTGGTGGCCGGGGCCGCCGCGCGGGATACGGTGCGGATCGCGCCCGGGGTGTATCACGAAGACAGCGTGCGCGTGAACCGGCCGCTGACGCTGCTGGCCAGCCCGGGCGCCGTGCTGGACGGCGGCGGAGGCGGACACCTGCTGATCGTGCGGGCCGACGACGTCCTGGTCCGCGGCCTCACCCTGCGCGGGGCGGGCCTCAGCTACCGGGCGGACTACGCCGCTCTGCTGGCGGAAAACGCCGCCGGCCTGGTGGTCGAGGGCTGCCGCTTCGAGGACAACTATTTCGGCATCTACCTGGCGCGCTGCCGGAACTCCCGCCTGGCCGGCAACACGCTGCACGCCCAGGGTGGCCGCGAAACTTCGGCGGGCAACGGCATCCACCTCTGGCACTGCCGCGCGGTGGAGGTCACGGGCAACAGGATCAGCGGGCACCGCGACGGCATCTATCTGGAGTTCGTCCGCCAGGCCCGCCTGCAGGACAACCACAGCCACGCCAACCTGCGCTACGGCCTGCACTTCATGTTCTCGGACTCCTGCCGCTACCAGCGCAACGAGTTCGACGGCAACGGGGCGGGCGTCGCGGTGATGTACTCGCGGCACGTGGAGATGCGCGGCAACGATTTCCACGACAACTGGGGTCCGGCGGCCTACGGCGTGCTGCTGAAGGAGATCAGCGACAGCCAGATCCACGGCAACCGTTTCCGACGCAACACCACGGGCCTGCACGTGGAGGCCTCCAATCGGCTCCACGTCACGGGCAACGAATTCCTGCGCAACGGCTGGGCCTTGCGCCTGCTGGCCAATTCCACCGAAGGCTTGTACGAGGACAACCGTTTCGCGGCCAACGCCTTCGACGTGGCCACCAACGGCCGGCAAAACTTCAGCCGCTTCCGGCGCAACTACTGGGACCGTCACCGCGGCTACGACCTCGACCGCGACGGCTTCGGGGACGCCCCCTTCCGCCCGGTGAGCGTGTTCGCCCACGTGGTGGAGGACCAGGGGCCGGCGCTGGTCCTGCTGCGCAGCCTGTTTGTGGACTTGCTGGATCTGGCCGAGCGCGCCTTTCCCCTGCTGACTCCCATCACCCTGCGGGACGAACAGCCGCGCATGAGGGAGCCATGATCCAGGTGCGCGGGCTGGTCAAGCGCTTCGGCCGGGTGGAGGCGCTCAAGGGTGTCACGCTGGGCTGCCCGCGCGGTTGTGTCACCGCGCTGGTGGGGCCCAATGGCTCCGGCAAGACCACGCTGATGAAAATCCTGCTGGGGCTGGTGCGACCGGACGCGGGCGAGGTCCTGGTCAACGGCCGCTCCGTGGCCGGGGACCCCGCCGCGCGGCTGGACATCGGCTACATGCCGCAGCTGCCGCACTACCCCGACAACCTGAGCGTGGACGAGCTGCTGGAGCTGATCCTGGGCGTGCGCGCTGCCGCGGCGGGCGGCGTTCCCGGCGCCAGCTGGGCGAACGAACCCACCCTGCCCGACACGGTCTTCGACCTGGCCGCCGTGCACGACCGCCGGCTGCGCGGGCTCTCCGGCGGCACGCTGCAGCGCGTGGGCGCGGAACTGGCCTGGCGCAGCGGCGCGCCGCTGCTGGTCCTGGACGAGCCCACCGCCGGCCTGGACCCGCTGGCCAGCAGCCACCTGAAGGACCGCCTGCTGGCGGACCGCCGCCAGGGCCGCACGGTGCTGGTGAGTTCCCATGTCCTGGCCGACCTGCAGGAGCTGGCCGACCACGTGGTCTTCCTGCTGGAGGGACGGGTGCGCTACCAGGGTTCGTTGGGCGAGTTGCTCGAGCTGACGGGCGAGCCGCGCCTTGAGCGGGCGGTGGCGGCCCTGATGCGGAGGACGGACGCGTGACACAGGCCGGAATCATCCTGCGTTCCGCCCTGCGCGACGGCCTGCGCAGCCGCATCGTCTACGGCTTCGGCGCTTTCTTCCTGTTCGCTGGCTGGATGATGGTGCGCCTGGGCGGCGCCGGCGACAAGGCCCTGCTCAGCCTGCTCAGCCTCAGTCTGGCCCTGGTGCCACTGGTAAGCTTGGTCTACGGCGCCAGTTATCTCTACCAGTCACGGCGCTTCATCGAGCTGCTGCTGGCCCAACCCGTCCCGCGGCGCACGCTTTTCCTGGGCCTCTACGCGGGACTCAGCCTGCCGCTGACCCTGGCCTGGCTGCTGGGCTGCCTGCTGCCCCTGCTCTCCGCGGGCCGCGGCCTGGACGTCCCCGGCCTGCTGCTGCTGCTCGGGGCGGGATCCGCGCTCTGCCTGGTCTTCTGCGCCCTGGCCTTCTGGATCGCCGTCCGGGTGGAGAACCGCCTGCGCGGGCTGGGGTTGGCCATCGTGCTCTGGCTGCTGCTGGCGGTGGCCTACGACGGTCTGGTGCTCATGCTGGGCTATCTGCTGGCGGACTGGCCGCTGGAGGGCCCGGTGCTGGCCCTCTGCCTGGCCAACCCCATCGACCTGGCGCGCGTGCTGGTGCTGCTGCACTTCGACCTGGGCGCCATGATGGGCTACACGGGCGCGGTCTTCCAGCTCTTCTTCCAGGGTCCGCTGGGCATGGGGCTGGCGGCCCTCACCCTGCTGCTCTGGATCCTGCTGCCGCTCTGGCTGGCCTGGCGCGCCTTCTCCCGCCGGGATTTCTGAGCTCTACTTGAACCAGAACCGCACGCCCAGCGCGCCGTTCAGGCCCGCTTCGGTGTCGGGAATCAGGTCCACCACGGGCACGAGCTCCAGGAAGATGTCCAGCTGCGTGTCCGGCGGATACCAGGACACGCCCAGCGGGACGCGCACGCCCAGCTTGTCCTTGCCGTCGTCGCCGGAGCCCTCGCGCAGCCGCAGGCGGCCGCCCAGTCCGTAGTAGAAGGGCAGGCGGCCCTTGATGCCGCTGTCCGCAAGCAGGCCGAAGTTGTGGATGAGGTAGTCGGCGTGCACCTGCAGGTCGGTGTCGCCGCTCAGGCTGTAGGCCAGGCCCAGATCCACGGCGTGGGTCTTGTCCAGCCAGCTCTTGGCGGTCAGCCCGCTGGGCTCGCCCACCATCACGCCCAGGCCCAGCAGTTCGGCCTGGGCCAGACCGGCGCCCGCCAACAGCAGGGCCGCAAAACGCAGGAAGTTCATCGTTCGTCCTCTTCTAAGTTGACTCCAACCTGGGGCCGGACCGGCCAGCCGCCTGTGACACAGCGCACAGCGGGCATCACAGTCCGGCGGCCGCCCGCACCCAGTCCGGGGCTTCGGGCATCTCGCCCGGCTCCTGCCCGCGGCTGAGCGCCCAGCGCTCCAGCCAGGACATGCCACGCTTGCCGATGTAGGTGTCGGGCAGCGCATAAGCGGAATCCTTCAACGCTTCATCCAGCCCGATGATCCCGTACCCCCGCCGCCGAAACATCCCCGCCAGCGGACCCAGCCGCTCGGCGTTCAGCCAGTTGGCGTGCAGGAGCAGCACTTGGGCGGGCTCGCGGCCCAGCGTGCGCCGGGCCTGCTCCTCGAAATGGACCACCACGCCCTCCATGTAGCGCAGATAGTCCGCGGCGATGGAGTCCATGGCCGCCGAATCCCGGCGTTCCCGGGCCAGATCGTAGGCGCGGGCGTGCACGTACTCGTCGTTGTCGAGAGTCACGGGCGCCACCCGGAAGCCGTGCTCCGCCAGGAAACCCTCGAAAGCCGCCTTGCTGGCGGAGTCCGGCCCGGTGTTGAGGTAGGGGTGGCGGAACCAGTGCAGGGGCCGGCCGTGCCTCTGGCAGAGTCCGCGCAGGATCCGTTCGCCCGCCAGCACGTCCAACTGCATGCTGTCCAGCGGCGTCTTCCAGAACCAGCGGTGCGAGCGCGTGTGGTTGCCCAGCTCCAGGCCCGCCGCCAGCCAGGGCTCCAGCAGCGCGGCTCCGGCGGCCGCGTCCAGCCCCAGGTCCGCCAGCTTGCCTTCGTTGACGAAGCCCACGGCCGGGATGCCCTCCGCCGCGATCCGCCCCACCAGGGCCGTGGTCAGGGCCTGCGTGTTCTCCAGCCCACGGGGCCGGGCTGCCGGCAGGTCGTCGAAGGTGAAGGCCACTTGGCGGACGGGGTCCGCGACCGGTGCCGGCCCGGCGCTCCAGGCCAGGCCGCCCAGCCCGAGCACCGTCATGAACCCCAGCAGATTGCGTAGAAACCCGCCCATTTCTTCCTCCGTGGACAGGGCGACACGGCCCGGATTGGGCCGCCGCCCGTCATTGCCGACATTGCCCGCGCCGGAACACACACTCAGCCGATGGGACCACACCTTGAACCTGGCGGACACGCCACCCATCGCCATGCTGCTGGGTCTGACGGGCGTGGCGCTCAATCTGCTCTGGCCCCTTCTGCGCGGCCGGCGCAAGATGCTGGTCCTCCAGGCCCTCTCCGGCCTCTGCTTCCTGCTGCATTACGCGCTGATCGAGGCCTGGACGGGCAGCCTGATGAACGGCCTGGCCACCCTGCAGGCCCTGGCGGCCATCCCGCTGGGCACCCGGCCGGGCTTCCGCGTGGCCTACCTGCTCACCCTGCCCGCCATCGCCCTGGGACTGGCGCTGACCTGGATGGGCTGGCCCAGCGTGTTCGCCTCGCTGGGCATGGCCGGGATTAGCCTGGGCCGCTACCAGACCCGCGTCCTGCCCTTCCGCCTGATTCTCCTGCTCACGATTCCCTTCTGGACCGGACACAACCTGCTGGTGGGCTCGCTGCCGGGCCTGCTCTCCGACGCCCTGGTGAGCGTCAGCAGCCTGGTGGGTTTGTGGATTCTGGTGCGGGAACGTCGCGCCGCCGCCGCGGCCTGATCCGACCCGGGCCGCTCAGCCGCGCCGCGTCCGCCGGGGGGCCAGCAGCGTGCCCCGGCAGCCGGGGGCGCCGCAGCGGCAGGGATAGCGGGCCTCCACTTCCTTCGTGCGCGGCCCCGTCCGTGACAGGCGGTAGTCGTAGCACAGCTCCTCGCCGGGCTGGATGGTGCGCAGGGTGCAGATGAAGATCCGCCCCTCCAGGTTCAGCGCCTCGCAGTTGGGCTCGCAGGAGTGGTTGAAGAAGCGCGCGTCGCTGCCGTCCACGCCGCCGTCGATGACGGTCCGGCGATCCACCGTGAACAGCAGCACGTGGGCCGACTCGTCGCGCTCGTCGTCGTAGCGGCGGACGGATTCGGCGGGCGAGATGCGCTCCCCGGTGTATTCCAGCACGTGCATGCCGCGCCGCAGGCGGCGCAGGGCGAAGATCCCGCGCCCGGCGATGGGCGAGTCGCGCACTTCGATGGGGGGTCGGGCAGGTCGGGGCATGCGTCCTCCCGGCTCAGCTCTCGTCCGCCGGAGTGCCCGCCGCGCTCCGCCGACGGCGGCGGAAGCGGTGCCGGGACGGCGGCTTGGGAACGGGGATCTCCACCGGAGGCGGAGGCGGCGTCCCCAGCTCGTGATACACCCGGGCGGCGGCGTAGGCGTCGTTGGCGGCGTAGAGCAGCTGGCGCTCCGAGAGCCGCGGCTCGCCCCAGTTGGACGTGGTCATGCGCCGCGACTTGTGGAACTGCTGCCCGAAGACAATGGCCACGGCGTTCTTCACGCCCAGGGAGCGGCCGTAGCCCCGGCGCCGGAAGATTTCGTCCAGATCCAGCACGGCCTGCGGACGGCAGCCCAGCCGGGCCTCCAGCTGCGTCAGGTCCGTGTCCAGGCCAAAGCCCACCTTCAGCAGGTCCGGCCGGGCCAGCAGCGCGCGCACGGCCTCCAGGCACTCGGCGCGCTTCAATTGGAAGAGGAAGGCCCCCTCCAGCGTGGCGAACTGCACCAGGTGCGGACCGCTGGAGCTCTCGCCCCGGGCGAAGGTCGGCTTGGACTCCGTGTCGAAGCCCAACCACGCGTGCCGGCTCAACTCCGCCAAGGCGGCATGGGCCTCTTCGGGCGTGGCGGGAACCCGCACCTCGTCCATCTGGAGACCCACGAAGGGCTCCAGCTGGGCCAGTTCCTCGCGGGTGGGACGGCACCAGTCCTCGCCGACACTTGGCGACGGCGGGACCGCCGCGGCGGCTGTCCGGGCTGGCTGGGGGGTGGAATGGGGTGCGGCGTGCTCCAAAACCTGCTCCAAAGGGGCCGGACGATCCGGCGTTCCGCGGGTGAGAGTCCCCGCCATCGGCTCAAGGCGTGGGTCATCTTAGGGATCGGCGTGGGGGATGTCCAGCGCACCACCGGCCCCGGAGGCTCCGGCCGCGCCGCGGGCCGCTTTGACAGCGGGCGGACGGCCACCGCGCTCAGCGGGCCTCGTCCTCCTCGTCCGGCGCCAGCTCCGGATAGAGCTTGCGCATGCAGCCCGGACAGAGGCCGTGGCTGAATTCCGCTTCCGTGTGGTCCTTGATGTAGTCGGCAACGTTGTGCCAGAAGCCCGCGTCGTCGCGGATGTTCTTGCAGCTGGCGCAGATGGGCACCAAGCCCTTCAGGGTCTTCACCTGGGCCAGGGCCGCTTCCGCCGCCTGCTTGGCCTCGTGCAGCTCCTCGAACAGGCGCGCGTTGTGGATGGCGATGGCCGCCTGCTGGGCCAGCGCCACCAGCACGCCCAGGTCCTGGGGGTCGAACTCGCCGCTGCCGCGACGCTCCCGCCAGACCAGCAGGGTGCCCAGCGACTCGTCGCCCAGGCCCAGGGCCGCCGCCGCCATGGCGTAGTCCGCCGGGCGTTCCCCTTCGTGCTCGTTGGTGTCGGCCAGCACCAGGATCCGCGCGTCCTCGCCGGGATGGTTCACCACTTCCGCCCGGCCGTCGCGGCAGACCGCCCCGGCCAGCGAGCCCTCCAGCGGCACCACCAGACCCGAGAGCTCCTGCACGTGCCGGCCCGACACGGCGATGGCCCGCAGGGACACGCCGTCGGGCTGCAGCAGGTAGATGACCGAATCGCCGGCGCGCATCAACTCCCGGCTGCGCTCGTTGATCCGCTCCAGCACGGTCTGCAGGTCCAGCGAGGCCGTGATCTCGCGCCCCATGGCGGCCAGGCCCTCCATTTCCAGGGCCTTGCGCCGCTGGCCCTCGGCCTCCCGGCGCTGGACTTCGGTCTCGTGGAGGATCTGCAGGTTCTTCACGCGCTCCTGCTCGGCCGCGCTGAGGACCTGGTTCTTCAGCTCCAGGTGGCGGCGCAGTTCGGCCAGGGCCTCCGGAATGCGTCCCTGCCGCTCCAGCGCCTCGGCGCGCAGCTCGTGGCAGGTCACGCGCTCCGGATCCATGTTCTGCCGGTCCAGCATGGGCTGCACGTCGTCCAGCTGGGCCAGCGCGGCCTCCGGCTCGCCTGCGGCCAGCAGCAGGCGCGCCAGATTGAGCTGGGCGGGGGCCAGGTTGCGCAGATCGTGGTTTTCGCGGGCCTTGCGGATGGCGTCCACCAGCAGCGGCCGGGCCTCTTCCAGCTGGCCGCAGCGCAGCAGCAGGCCACCCAGCGTGTCCAGCACCATCAGTTCCATCCCCGGCCGGCCCAGGCCCCGGGCGATTTCCAGCGCGTGGCGCGCCCAGTTCAGCGCCTCCTCTTCCTCGCCCTCCCGCGGAAACATGGCCAGGTTGTTGTAGATGAAACACTCGCCCTGCAGGTCGCCCAGTTCGCGATGCATGGCCAGGGCCTGCTGGAACAGCCGGTGCGCCGTGGCCAGATCCCCAGTGGAGCAGCAGATCAGCGCCATGTTGTTGAGGTTGCTCGCCTCGCCCGGCCGATTGCCCTCCTGCAGGCAGATCTGGTACAACTGCTGGAAACAGCCCAGGGCCTCGGAATAGCGCCCCATCAGGGCCTGGGCCCGGCCGGAGTTGCTCAGGATGATCTTCGAGTACTTGCTCCACGTGGGCAGGTGTTCGAACCGCCGGGCCTCGCCGGCCGCCGCCAGACAGGCGGGCAGCTCGCCGCGCTTGTAGTGCAGTTCGGCCTGCCAGGCGCACTCTTGTAGCCGCAGCTCGTCGTCCAGCACGGGCGCGGCCAGCGCGAACGCGTGTTCCATCTGTTCGCAGGCGCTGGTCGGATCGGCGCGCATGACGGCCCAGGCTTCATTCAGCAGGGTTTGGACTTGCTGCCGCAGCGTGGCGGCGTCCTCAACCGGAAGCGGGGTCGCCGGTTCGGAATTGGGCGGGGGGGTGGAATCCATGCTGCCTTTCCTGACGCTGGACGGCGCTGCGCGGACCTGCCGAACACGGCTGGAACATAGGGATCGCGCCCCATCAAACGGGGGAGTCCCGGACGGGCGCGGGGGTTCAGGCGGCGGACGCCGCACCCGGGGCCAGGGCCGGCGGCCGGGCCCGGCGCAGGGCGCTCCAGGCCTCCACCAGCAGCCACACGGCCAGCACCAGCAGCACGCTGCCCATCACGCCGCTGATCACCACGTCCGCCGTCATGCTCGTGCCCGCAGCCAGGGCGCGCGCGAAAGGCAGGATCTGGGTCACCAGCGCCCAGAGCGTCATCCCCAGCATGAAGGCCATCGGCAGCAGCGTGTAGATGGCGTTGCGCCCGGAGCGCATCAGCCAGACGCTCACCGCCAGCAGGGTCAGGCTGGCCAGCAGCTGGTTGGAAGTGCCGAAGATCGGCCAGGCCGCCACGTAGCCCTTCTCCTTCGTCAGCATCAGGAAGACCAGCGGCAGCAGCAGGGTCAGGCCCGTGGCCAGCAGGGCGCCGCGCGCGCTCTGCCAGCCAAACAGCTCCTGCAGGATGTAGCGCGCCAGCCGCGTGCAGACGTCCAGCGTGTCGTAGACGAAGGTCGAGAAGGCCAGCAGGGCGAAAGAGAGCGCCAGGTGGAAACTCACGCCCACGTGGCCCAGGTAGCCGGCGATGCCCTTGGCGAAAATCAGGCTGGGCTCGGCCTTCAGCGCCTCGTCGCCGGGCGCCAGGATCATCACCGTGGCCAGCGCCAGCACGGCCACCAGGCCCTCCAGCAGCATGGCGCCGTAGCCCACGGCCTTGGTGTCCGATTGCTGGCGGATCTGCTTGGACGTGGTGCCGCTGCTGATGATCCCGTGGAAGCCCGAGCACGCGCCGCAGGCCACCGTGATGAAGAGGATCGGGAAGAGCAGCTTGCCGTTGAACGCGCTGGCCAGGCCGTCCAGGTTGAGCGCCGGATACTGCGCGGGCTGACCGCCGAACAGCGTGCCCAGCAGGGCCACGCCCATCACCAGGTAGAGGAACCAGCCGCCCAGATAGCCGCGCGGCTGCAAAAGCAGCCACATGGGCAGCAGCGACGCCACCAGGCAGTAGGCCAGCAGGATCAGCTCCCACTGCTTGACGCTGATACCCAGCAGCGCGGTACTCAGACCCTCTGGCAGCTGCGTGCCCAGCCAGATGGTGAGCAGCACCAGCGGGATGAACAGCGCCGTGGTCCAGGTCAGGTTGGTCTTGAAGCGGTAGAGCAGCACGCCCATGGCCAGCCCCAGCAGCAGGTAGAGGCCGCTGCTGACGGCCACGCCCGGGCCGAAGGCCGCGTCCGCCGTGACGCTGGCGAAAGTCTGGGCCGTGATGTCCGTGAAGGCGATGATCACGTAGTCCAGGGCCATCCACACGAAGACCAGGAAGAGGATCTGCGAGGTGCGCGACATGTGCGTGCGCACGATTTCGCCGATGGAGGCTGCCTTGTTCTTCACGCTGGCCACCAGGCTGGTGAAGTCGTGCACGCCGCCGATGAACACGCTGCCGATCAGGATCCACAAGAGCGCGGGCAGCCAGCCGAACCAGATCCCCGCCAGGATCGGCCCCACGATGGGCCCGGCGGCGCTGATGGCCGAGAAGTGCTGGCCCAGCAGCATGGAGCGCTCCGCCGGCACGAAGTCCACGCCGTCGTTGAGCTCGCAGGCCGGCGTGATCTGACTATCGTCCAGGGACAGGTAGCGGGCCAGGAAGCGGCCGTAGGTCCAGTAGGCCACGGCCAGCACCACGACGGAAACAAGCAGCACGGTGACGATCATTGGGAGCCTCGCGGAATGACAAGTGGCGGCAAACTAGCAAGCCACGGGCGGGTCCGGAGTGGGCCGCGGCCGGTACGCCAGCTGGCCCAAGGTCAGCGCCAGCCGCACCCCGCTGATACCGGTCTGCAGCCAGCCCAGCAGCTGCATGTCGGCGTGTCCGGTCCGCAGAATCTGCACGCCCACGAAGAGCAGAAAGGCCCAGGACGCGGCTTCCAGCAGGAGATGGGAGAGAAGCCGTCCGACGGCGCGCAGCCGCAGCCAGCGGCTCCAAGGCAGGCGGGGCAGACGCTCCCAGCTCTGCGACGAGCTGCGGAAGTGCCATTGCGTGCCCAGCGCCGCGCCGCTCACGCCCGTGAGCAGGAGAGCCATGGACCACGCGTACCAGTGCTGGAGATAGCAGACCAATCCACCCAACAGAACGATGGCGGAGGGACCGAATATCAGCAGTGATACACGGTTCCAGTCCCGCAGCAGCCAGTCCTCCGCCCCGGGATCCGGAATCACCCGCGGGCGGGAGAGGATGCCCAGCGGAAAGAACAGTCGGCGGCCGGACTCGTCCTGGATCACCAGGTGCTGGCGGAGCTGCTTAAGACTGCTCATGGATGCCTCCTGTCACGTCACGTATGCTTCCGTCAGCTGGTTCGTCCGCCGCCGGCAGCGGCTGCGGCTCCCGGCGCGCCAGCCACAACAGGCGCCACTGGATGGCCGCGATCGGCGCCCCGAACAGAACGAGCAGGGCACCGACTTCCCAAATTTCCGATTGCGTGGCAAGGAACAAGCCCACCGGCACGACCAGCAATGTGCCCACCAGGGCACCTTTGATCGTGGCGGGAGCGGTCTGGCGGGCCCGCAAGCGCATGTGACGGCGCAGAGACAGACGCGGGACCCGCTGCCAGGTTCGCAGATCGCCGGCCAGCCACAGCCGGCGGGCGACCAGGGTCACCAGCGCCGGCGACACGAAGAGAAACAAGAAACCGAGGAGAGGTGAACGCCAGATCAGCATCCCGCCGATGACGTAGAACGGCAGAGGGAGCAGGACATCCCACCACCTCCCAGGCAGGCGGCGCAGCAGCCAGTTCTCTGCGTCCCGGTCGGGAGCAACCCAGGGCCGCAGGCAGGGGCCAAAGAGCAGAAAGAGCCGCCGGCCCTGCTCATCGCGCAGAAAGAAGCGTTGACGATTGATCTCCATCGGTCGCATGGCTAATCCAGCTCCCCTTCGTGTGACACGCCGCCCGGCGGCGGGCCGCCGCTACTTCAGAAAGAGCACGCGCCTCGTCTGCGTCCCGGCCGCGCTGCGGGCTGTCACGAAGTAGAGCCCGCTGGGCCGGGCGCCGGGTTCCCAGCGGAACTCGTGCCGGCCGGCGGGCAGGGCGCCGCGCTGCAGGACGGCCACTTCGCATCCGCCCAGATCCAGCACGCGCAGCTCCAGCTCGCCGGCCTGGGCCAGCTCCACCGTGATGGTGGTGACGGGATTGAAGGGGTTGGGCGCGGGATCGTCCAAGCGAAAACCCTGCGGACGATCACCGGCGGCCAGCCCGGCAAAGCGCAGCTCCCAGAGGCAGCCCTCCCCGCCCGTGTTCCAGGTCCGCCCGCCGTCGCTGACCTCGAAGTGCAGCTCCTCATCCACGCCCAGGGCCGCCGGATTGACGCCGCTGGCCTGCCCGGCCCACTGGTCGGCGTTCACCGTGCCGCTCCAGCGGGACTGGCCGTTGATCCAGAGCGAGACCGTCAGCGGATGGCCCGCCCCGTTGAGCAGGTTCAGGCCCACGTCGCCGGCGTTCCAGTCCACCATGTAGCCGCCGAAGGCGCCGGGCAGGTGGCCCAGCTCCTCCACCAGCCCGCAGGCGGAGGCCTCGCCGTGGAAGATCTCCACCCCCACCACGTCGGCGCTCAGCGGCAGGAGCTCGCAGCCGGAGCCCGGATCCACGGTGCAGAGGAAGTGGCCGGGCAGCGGATCCAGGGTCAACATCACGCTCACCACCTGGGATTCGCCGGCGGCCAGGCTGTAGCCGGGGTTGAGCAGGCTCAGGTTGGGACAGTCCCCGCCGCCCTGGGCCAGGCCCTCCAGCACGCCGCCGCCCACATTGGTGATGGTGAATTGACCCGTGTAGAGGCCGCCGCCCAGCTGGGCGCCCAGCTCCAGCGCGGCGGGTTCCACCAAACACTGCGGGGCTTCTTCGCCACCCAGGAAGGCGGCGCCGCCCGTGTTGTGGTGGGCGGGGTAGGGCTGGGTGAAGGGCGTCCAGGGTCCGCCCGCTTCCAGGTCCCAGGCGTAACACGCAATGCCCTCGTCCCCGCGCGTGGCCCCCACGTAGACCACGCCGTTGCCCACGGCCAGGGCGCGGCCCTGCCCGTTCTCGGCGGGAATCATCCCGGCGATGGGCACGATGGCCCCGCTGGCCGGATCGATGGAGCACAGCCCGCCGGGCGAGCCGTACTCGTCGTAGCCGTAGAGCAGGCCGTCCGCCGGGTTGAAGTCCAGCCCGAAGAAGCGCCGGCCGGAAGGCGCCAGGTTCACCACCAGCGCAGCCGCGCCCGTGGCCGGATTGATGGAGTAGATGCCCATCGGACTGGCGAAGTTGGCGAAGCCGTAGAGCGTGTCGTTGCCGTAGCCCAGCCCGTGCAGGTCCACGGCGCTGGTGCAGAGGTCCTGGGTGGCCCCGCTCAGCGGGTCGTAGCGGTACACGTGGGACGTGAAAGGCCCGTTGCAGATGTAGAGCGCGCCGTCCGGCGCGGCGGCCATGCCGTTCACCTCGAAGCCCGGGTGGTTGGTCCAGTTCACGGCAGGAAAGCCCGCCAGGTCCGTGGATTTGACGCTGAGGCCGGCCTCTTCCAACCCCAGCCACAACTCGCCGCGGGCGCCGCCGGTCGCGCCGGCCAAGAGCAACAGAACGATGAGCGAGCGCATGGCTTCCTCCCGGATGATGGGCGTGGTGTGACGGGGATGGTGACGATCCATGATATGACTGTGTAGATGATTCAGCCTTGTTCCTACAGTTGCTTGCGACGCACGCCCCCATCCCGACCTTCCCCCGCCTTGCGGGGGAAGGCGCTTTGCCTGTCCGATTCCTTCATGCAACATGACGAGATGAGATGGTGTGCGTGCGACACCTTCCCCCGCAAGGCGGGGGAAGGTCGGGATGGGGGCGTACTCCGAAGGATTCACTGTGTTCACTGGCGGAGTTTTCTAAGCGAGCATGATCCATGATACCAGCTGCCGGACGGAGATTCACGCCTGTGTGTCACCGGGTCTTCCCGTCCCGTCCGCGGAAGAGCCGCGTGGCGCAGGGCTCAGGGCTGCCACCCGTCGCAGGTGGAATAGAGATCCATGCTGGCAGCCGCCTCGTCCACCCGTTCCTGCTTGACGAGGACATATTCCTCGCCGACTCCGATGGTGTAACAGGGCCGCTCCAGCTCCACCAGACCATTGAGTCGCGGGTTGTCCGGATCCTCGATGTCGAACTCGTAGAGCCGGTAGCGGGGCTGGATGCCCAGTTCGGCCCTGCCCACCGCATAGAGTCGCGTGCCGGACACGCGGAAGTCGCTCAGACTGTAGGGTGATGTGATACAAGTGCCGCCCGCGACGGGATGGGCGGGATCCCGCAAATCCAGCGCCCGCAGCGCGTAGAGCCCGTCCACATCGTCGAGCAGGTACACGCGCTCCTGGGCTAGGGCGAACTCGCCCCCGTAGGTGTCGGCCGTTCCCAGCAGAACCGGGGATTGCGGATCCGAGATGTCATAGACCGCCAGGTCCTGCTCCCAATCCTGGCTCAAAGCGTAGAGGCGATCGCCGGAAAGTTGCAGGCTCCTGAACCAGACGTGCAGACTGGGATCCCCGTTGGGAATCAGCGCCAGCCGCGCCGGCGCCTGGGGATCCGCCACATCCAGCAGCCAGATGCCTTGCTCGTCCAGGGCGGCGGCCACCAGGTCGCCTTCCATGTCCAACGCCCGCAGTCCGGCGACGCTGTCCATCACTGCGCCCTCCTGTAGGCCCCCCGCGTCCGTCCAGCTGAAGAGTTGGAATCCCCTGTAGCCCCCGGCCACGCCCCGTTGGCCGGAGGTCGCCAAGAGGTTGCAGTCAATCAACCACAACTGGCCCAGCAGGACCGGGCTTCCTGACGCAAGGCCCAGCTGCAGCAGCCGGTTGCCCGCCCCGCAGAGGAAGCCGCTTCCGTCCCATTGGATCGAGTTGGCGTAGATGTTCTCGAAGGTGCCCGTCTGGCTCAGGCAGAAGGTCGACGAATCGTCGTCCTTGCTTTCGCAGCCCAGGGACAGGCACCAGATCAGGGCAGACAGACTGAGTGTCAGATAGGTGGAACGGGGTAGGCGGGACATGGACGGCTCCTGGCTTGGGATGGCTGTGCACAGTCTCGCTGTACAACATACACCCAGGCTGGGCGCCACACAATCCCGAATACGATGCGGCCAACGTTCAGCGGGCCGCCGTGCCGATCAAGTAGCCCACGGCGCTCACGCTGGCCGTCAGCACCGCGCCCCAGGCCAGATCCACCACGGTCAGGGCCACCGGCCAGTCCTTCAGCACGGCCTGGCTGGTCAGGTCGAAGGCCGCGTAGCTCACCAGCCCGAAGAAGGCGCCGCGCAGCAGGGTGGACTTCAGCGAGCCCGCGGCCAGCCCCGGCTGGACCACGAAGACCAGGACGCCCGCCACGAAGAGCAGGTAGAAGAGCAGGGCGGCTGTCCAGTTGGGGCTGTCGGCCATCAGAAAGCCGATCTGCCGCCGGTAGAAGCCCTTGGCCAGCACGCCCAGCCAGAGCAGGTCCAGCACGAGGAAGGCGGCGAAGGTGCCCGCATAGAGTTTGGCGAGTTGCAGCATCGTGGAATCCCGTCTCGTTGTGTCGACACCTGGGCTTCTTCAATCCGGGCGGACAGCGCCGCCCAGTTCCAGCAGGCGGGCCGCGGCCGCCCACCCGCTGCGGGCGGCGTCCTCCACCCGCGGTCCGGCAAAGGCGTCGCCGGCCAGCAGCAGCGGCGGGGATTCGCAGAGCAGGACGCAGGGCTGGTCGTGGATGGTGACGGGCCGGCTGTAGCGCCAGACGTGGAGCTGCTGCTCCAGCACGCGCCCGCCCAGCCAGGGCTCCGCGGCAGACAGCAGCTCGCGGGCCGCCGCCTCCCGGTCGCCGTCCAGGTGCTGACGGCTGAAGGCCGGGCCGGCCTGCAGGGTCAGGGCGGGAACGGTCGACACCCCCTTTTGCTGCCCGTCCACCAGGCGCGCCAGCGGACCCTCGTCCCACTCCAGCAGGCCCGGGGGCGGCACCCGGCTGGGGCCGTCCAGCCGGACCATCAGCACCAGGCCCGGTTCGTAGTCGATGTCCGTCAGCGTCAGCCGCAGGTGCGGATCCAGCGGGACATCACCCGCCGCCAGCAGGGCCAACGACTGCGGCAGGGGCGCCGTGAGCAGCACGGCCCCGGCCCGCACGCTCGGGCCGTCCTCGAGCTCCACGCTCCAGCCGCCCGCCGTCCTGCGCAGCGCCGTGACACGGGCCTCCAGCCGCAGATCCAAGCCGGCGGCCAGCTGTTTGGCGGGCGCGGTCATGGCCGGCTCGCCGCGCCAGAGCAGCAGCTCCCGGTCCTCCCCCGCGCCGCCATGCCGCCAGGGCCGGACGACGCCGCCGCCGCTCCACGCCCGCAGCAGGGCCGCGAAGCGCGGGCCGCGGGCCGTGAGGTGGTTCGCCCCGTGTTCGAACACCGCGCCGCCGAAGCGCCGGCTGGCCATGCGTCCGCCCACGCCCCGGCCCTTGTCCAGCACCAGGACCGTCTGCCCCGCTTCAGACAACTGGCGGGCGGCGGCCAGTCCCGTCATCCCCGCGCCGATCACCACGGTCGTCATTGGCCAGCCCGCTCCCTTGTATCACAGTCGATCCGCGGCCGCCGCGCCCCACCTTGTCCGGGTTCGGGAGTCAGGCCTTGTCCACACCCCAGCGACCGGCGCCCCGGCAGGCGATAAACAGGAAGAGGAAGCTGTAGAGCAGAGCCAGCTCGCCCTCGTTGACGCCGGGCAACAGGCCGGCCCCCAGCTGGAGTTTCCAGTGGAACTGCGTGTAGGCCACGGCCATGGTGCCGCTGGCCAGGAAGGCCGCCCAGCGCGTCTGCCAACCGATCAGGATGGCCAGGCCGGTCAGCAGTTCGATCAGTCCGCCGATCCAGAGCTGCGAGCCCAGCGGCGGCTGGAATTCGCTCAGCAGGCCCAGCACTTTTTGCGCGCCGTGGAAGGCGAACATGAAGCCCGCCACCATGCGCAGCAGGCTGTAGACAGGCTCCGAGTAGCGCGTCAGTTCCTTCATCGTCGGTCCTCCCGTTGATTTCACGTGGTGTGGCCGGTGGAATCGGATCCCCGGCACTCAGGCGCGGCTCAGACCGGCGCCGACCGATCCTTGGGCGGCAGCAGGCCGCGCAGCAGGGCGTAGCCCGCCAGGCCGGAGAGCAGCGAGCCCAGCAGGATGCCCAGCCGCTCCAGTCCGAAGAAGCCGGCCTCTCCCTGCTCAAAGGCCAGCGAGGCGATGAACAGGCTCATGGTGAATCCAATGCCGCAGAGCACGGCGACGCCGTAGAGCGCGCGCCAGGTCACGCCACCCGGCAGGGCCGCCAGCCCCAGCCGGACCGCAAGGAAGGAGAAGAACCAGACGCCCGCCTGTTTGCCCAGGAAGAGTCCAGCCACGATGCCCAGCGGCACCGGGTGCCCCAGCTGGGAGAGCGAGAACCCGCGCAGATCCAGCCCGGCGTTGGCGAAGGCGAAGAGCGGCAGCACGCCGAAGGCCACCCAGGGGTGCAGGGCGTGCTCCAGCCGCCGCAGGGGCGCCGCCTCGGGCCGGTCCTTGGACCCCAGCGGGATGAACAGGGCCAGGGCCACGCCGGCCAGTGTGGCGTGCACGCCCGACTTGAGCACGGCCAGCCAGAGCAGGGCTCCCAGCAGCAAGTAGGGCAGGGGCGTGCGCACGTCGTAACGATTCAGCGCCGCCAGGCCCAGCAGGCAGAGCGCGGCCAGCCCCAAGGCCAGGGCGGACAGCTCGGCGGTGTAGAAGAGCGCGATCACCACCACAGCGCCCAGGTCGTCGAAGATGGCCACGCTGAGCAGGAAGGCCTTGAGTCCCGCCGGCACGCGGCTCCCCAACAGCGAGAGCACGCCCAGCGCGAAGGCGATGTCCGTGGCCATGGGAATGGCCCAGCCCTGCCGGGCCACTGGGTCGTGCGCGTTCAGCCACAGGAAGAGCAGCGCCGGCACGATCATCCCGCCCAGGGCCGCCCAGCCGGCCAAGCTGGCCTGGCGCAGACTGGCCAGGTGGCCCTCCCGGGCTTCCCGCTTCAGCTCCAGCCCCACCAGCAGAAAGAAGACGGCCATCAGCCCGTCGTTGATCCAGAGCAGCAGCGGCTTGTCCAGCGCCAGCGGCCCCAGTTCAAGTGAGACGGGCAGCAGCAGGAAGGACTGGTAGGCCCCGGCCAGTGGCGAGTTGGCCGCCAGCAGGGCCAGCGCGGCCGCGGCCATCAACAACAGGCCGCCCGCCGCCTCCAGGCGAAAGAAGGCCAGCAGGGCGCTCTCGCCCGTCGGCGTGGGAGCGGCCGGCTTCATGCGGCGCTTCTGCGGTTGGCCCACCACGACGCGGCCACGCCGCCCGCCAGAATGGAGAGCACCAGCGGCAACAGGTAGAAGTTGAAGGAGGCGCCCAGCCAGGCCTTCAGCTGCCCGGCCGCCAGCATCTTGCCGCCCACCACCACCAGCACCAGCGCCAGCGAGACCTTCAGGTAGCGGAAGCGGTGGATCATCCCGGCCAGCGCGAAGTAGAGCGAGCGCAGCCCCAGCATGGCGAACACGTTGCTGGTGAAGACCAGGAAGGGGTCGGCCGTGATGGCGAAGATGGCGGGGATGGAGTCAACGGCGAAGATCAGGTCTGTGGCCTCCACCAGGATCAGCGCCAGCATCAGCGGCGTGATCAGCCAGGTGCCCGCCGCCGCGGCCTCCAGCACGCGGTCCGGCGCGGAGGTCTGCCCGGGCAGCTCGCCCTCCCGGGCCGCCGGGCTGCCGGCCCGCACCAGGAAGTGCTCACCGTGGTAGCGCTCGGTGACGGGCAGCAGGCGGCGCGTCCAGCGCACCAGCACGTTCTGGTTGGGGTCCGTGGCCTCGGCCTTCACCAGCAGCATCTTCAACCCGGTGAGCAGCAGGAAGACGCCGAACACGTAAAGGATCCAGTGGAAGTCGGCGATGAGCCGGGCACCCAGCGCGATCATCGCGCCGCGCATGGCCAGCGCCCCCAGCACGCCCCAGAACAGCACACGGTGCTGGTAGATGGTGGGCACGGCGAAAGCGCCGAAGATCATGGCGATGACGAAGACGTTGTCCACGCTGAGGGACTTTTCCACCACGTAGCCCGTGAGGTACTTGAGCACGGCGGTGGAGCCGTCGTTGACCACGCCGTCCACGGCGTCCGGCACCAGGCCCAGGCCCAGCCAGTGCTGCTCGTAGCCGAAGTAGACGAACACCGTGAACAACAGGCCCAGCGCCACCCAGACCGCCGTCCAGCCCAGCGCCTCGCGCACGCTGACCTCGTGGGCCTTGCGATGGAACACGCCCAGGTCCAGCGCCAGCATGGCCAGCACGAACGCGATGAACCCCAGCCAGATCCAAATCATGTTCACTCCCGATTGCCCATTGTCGAACCTTGGGTCAATTTAGAACCAATCTGGTCTCATAGACAAGAGCGTGCCCCAGGAATCGGGGCTGTTTGCACTGAAGAATCTACCGGCGCGGCGCCGCTGGACCGGTCAGGCCGGGGGCGCGGTGGATGACTCCGGCGGGGGCGGCGGCCCGGCGCGCCGGGCGATCTGGTCGATCAATCCGCTGAAGATCAACCCGTGCAGCGGATACAGGCCGTACCAGTACAGCCAGCCCGCCAGGCCCTTGGGCGCGAAGAAGGCCGTCTGGGTCAGCAGCGTCTGCCCGTCGTCGCGCCGGGTGGCGCTGAACTGCAGCCAGGCCTTGCCCGGCACCTTCATCTCCGCCCGCAGGCGCAGCAGGCGCCCGGGTTCCACGGCCTCCACGCGCCAGAAATCCAGCGCGTCGCCCACCCGCAGCTCGTCCGGATCCCGGCGGCCCCGGCGCACGCCCACGCCGCCCAGCAGCCGGTCCAGGAAGCCGCGCAGCTCCCAGGCCCAGTTCATGTAGAGCCAGCCGCGCCGACCGCCCAGTCCCGCAAAGACCCGGTAGAGCTCCGCCGGCGGGGCGGACACCACTCGTTGCCGGTGTTCGACGACCATCCCCTCGTGCGTGGTCAGGGTCACGGGCGGCACGTCGCCCTGGCTGGTGCTCAGGGCGTCGCTCCAGGCGGTCTCCACCCGGCTTGCCTCCAGCCGGGCCAGGGCCCGCTCCACGGTGGTGCGGTAGCCCACCGGCCGGATCGCCGGAAACAGATCCCGGGCCGCGCCGTCGTGGACGACGCTTTCGTTGCGCAGGCCTTCGATGAGCGGTCGCGCGATGGCGGCGGGGATGGGGGTCACCAGGTTCACCCAGTAGGAGGAGAGGCGCGGGGTCAGCACCGGCACGGAGATCATCCAGCGCCGCAGGCCGCGGACCTCGGCGTAGATCGACATCATCTCGCCGTAACTGACCACCTCCGCGCCGCCGATCTCGAGGATCCGGCCGCTGCTCTCCGGCACGCGCAGCGCCTCGGCCAGATACTCCAGCACTTCGCGGATGCCCACGGGCTGCGTGCGGACCGAGACCCAGCGCGGGCAGATCATCACCGGCACGCGCTCCGTCAGGTAACGGATCATCTCGAAGGAGAGGCCGCCGGACCCCACGATGACGCCGGCGCGGAACTCGGTGACCGGAACCCCCGCCGCGCGCAGGGCGTCGCCCGTCTGCTGGCGCGAGCGCAGGTGCTCCGAGAGGCCGGACGCGGCGCCGGCCAGCCCGCCCAGGTAAAGGATCCGCCCGACGCCCGCCACCCGGGCGGCCGCGCCGAAGTGCGTGGCGGCGTCCAGATCGCGCTGGTGGAAATCCGCGCCGCCCGCCAGGCTGTGCACCAGATAGTAGGCGGCGGACACGCCCTGCATGGCCTCGGTCAGGCTCTCCGGTTGCAACACGTCGCCGGTCACGATTTCCACGGCGGATTGCCAGGGCCGGCCCTGCAGGCGGGCGGGATCGCGCACCAGACAGCGGACCCGCTGGCCCGCCTCCAGCAGACGCGGGACCAGCCGCCCGCCGATGTAGCCCGTGGCCCCCGTGACCAGCACGGGCGCGGCGGCGCTTTCGGCGCGCCCACCGGGGAGGAGGCTCACGCGGCGGGCGGAGCGGGCGGCTGCCACAGCTCCACCCGGTGGCCTTCCGGGTCCATCACCCAGCCGAACAGACCGTACTCCGACTCCTCCACGCGCTCGTCCACCTGGCAACCCTCGGCGCGCAGGGTCTCCAGCAGCGCGCGCAGGTCGCGCACCACGTAGTTGACCATGAAACGGGCCGGGCTGGGATCGAAGTAGTTGGACGACTCCGCGAACACGCTCCAGACCGTCATGCCCGGCAGGCCGTCTGGCCGCTGCCACGGGAAGGCCAGCCCGCCCCACTCTTCAATCTGCAATCCCAGGTGTTCGCGATACCAGGCCTTTAGCGCGTCGGGGTCGCGGGCCTTGAGGAAGATCCCGCCGATGCCCAGCACTCGTTCCATCATGCCTCCCCGCTTGGGTGACACCCCCGGGCCGACCTGCGGATGCGCGGCCACCCCGGCCCGTGGGCGGAACGGGGTTGCAAGCCGGCTCAGCAGTGGGGGTGCGGATTGTGGACGACTTCGTACTTCAGTCCGTCCGGGTCCTTGACGAAGACAGCGTAGTAGTCCGGGCCGTGTTGGGGCCAGAGCCCCGGTCCCCCCACCAGCGGCAGGCCGGCGGCGATCAGCGCCGCGGCGACCCGATCCACCTCGGCGCGGGATTCCGCCTGGAAGGCCAAATGGTGCAGGGAGCCCGGCCGGCGCCGCTGGACGCGCGCCCCACGCAGGACCGCCCGGGGCGAGTTGATGGCAAAGGCCAGGCGCGGGTGTCGATACTCCACCACCTCGAACTCGTGCTCCGGGACGCTGGCACGGGTTTTCAATTCCACGTGGAAGCCCACCAAGCCAAGTAGCAGATCGTAGAAGGGGATGGCGTTGTCCAGGTCGTCCACGGTGACCTGCACGTGATCGATGACCGGCGTCATGGCGTGATGCTCCTCCTTGGCAAACCGCCCCCCGCGCGGCGACGAAGCGCTACTTGGCCGGTTCGTAGTAGCAGTTCTTGGGCGAGACCACCTGGCCGGACTTCTTCAGCGCGGCGATGATCTTGCCCACGTCCTTGGGATCCATGCCGATGGCCGCGGCCACGTCCCCGCCCTTGACGGGCTTGCCCGCCTGCCGCATGGCTTCCAGCACCGCTTGTTCCTTGGCGTCCATTTCGTTCTCCCGCTTGATTGAAATCGTATTCCGCTCGGCGCAAAAATGTGGCATGCCACCGCGACGAGGCGGCGGCGACTCGTCTGGCTGTCATCTTCCGCCGAACTGCAGCGCCAGATTCACCGAGGAGAAGGAGATCTCGGAATTGTAGCAGCCATGCAGATCCAGCCCCAGGCCCACCAATCCAGCCGGGTTCCAGAACAATTGAAGGTTGGCGAGTGCGCCGGTCGTCAGGAATTTGTCCCGTGGCACCGTTCCCGAACTCGTGAATTCGCCAAAGCCATAGAAGCCGCTGACCCGGCCGATTCCGCAAAAGCCCGACAGACTGAAGGCGCCCCTTCCCCACGATCTTCCCAGCAGCAGGCCGGCACTCGTCCCTGATTCATCCGGTTCGCCGCCCAACAATTGGAAGGTCTCGTTGTGCACGTAGCCCAGTTGATAGGTGAGGGTCTTCCCCGGTTTAACGTTGAGATTGATGGAGTTGGCGACTCCCGGATCGCCGGCTCCGACGCCCAGATTGAGCCAGACCGGCCGGTCCCGCTCGCCGGCCCAGGCATTTGCAGCAAGGGCCAGACCGAGACAAGCCAAACCAACCGCTGGTCGTCCGCGCATGTCGGCTTCTCCTGGTTACGCGGAGCGGGGCCTGCCCAACTTTGGGCACCGCGGACAACTCCAAGTCCGCCGCAGACCCTGCCCGCTCCTCCGTTTGATCCCTGCCCAACCCACACAACATCGAGGCTTCTGGTGCTAGCGCTCCAACACGCGCGCTGCCGCCTCCGGCGAGGTGAGCACCGGAATGACTTCAAAATCAACCAGATCCGCCCAGGCCCGCATCCACTCCTCCAGCCGGGCGCGATCCGGGCTCTCCATCACTTGGTAGCAGCGCGTGAGATCCTCCGTCACCCAGCTGTTGACGTACTGCAGTTCCGGGGGCGCCAGCCGCCCCTGCTCACGGAATCTCGCATAGACGGGCTGGGGATCGCCCCCGCAGAAGTGCTCGATGATCATGAACAGCATGGCAGCCTTTGGGTTGGACCAGCTGTGGCCGCCGCGGATCAGCCAGGCAGCCAAGTCCGACGGACTTCTTTAAAGGTCATTCCGAATTGCGGCGCTTGCCTTCTTCAGACAACGCCATTGTATTCCTCATGACTCAACGTGCGGTTAGGACGCCCTCAGTGGAGAGATTTGCATTACGCTGGACTTTACCGCTCGCGCCGCTTCCCACAGGTCGACGGCACGTTGAGCATTCAGCCAAAACTCTGGCGAGTTTCCAAACAGGCGCGACAGCCGTAATGCCATTTCAGGACTCACGGCTCGCCGCTCTCTCAGCAGCTCATTGACGGTCTGCCTGGAAACACCCAATAAGGCAGCCAATGACGCCGTGGTCAGTTTAAAATCCGGCAAGAAGTCTTCGCGAAGCATCTCGCCTGGATGTATTGGTTTAATAGTGCGTGCTTGGTCATTCAAGAGACTCATTCTTCTTTCCTCATTTAAGTCTAATGATAATCTACCAGCTCTACACCGAAAGCATCTCCATCCACAAAGCGAAAACAAATTCTCCATTGGTCGTTGATTGAGATTGCAAACTGTCCCTGACGATCTCCGCCTAATGCAGGTAATCTATTACTTGGTGGGGCGTTAAGATCTTCTATTCTGGTTGCATGATCGATGTATTCCAACCTGCGAAGTGCCCGCCTCACAAGATCCACGGGCAGGCGCTTGTTGGTGCCATTTGCGTACAGGTCGCGAGTTGTCTTGTCCGCAAACGTTTTGATCATGGCCAATGATAACTTGTCACGTGACGCTTGTCAACGGGTCGGCGGTTGATCCGCCAAGGCCCGGTTCAGCGGCGGCGCAACGCGCCGTCCGTTGCAACCGGCGGTCAGGCGTCCGCGCGCTCCGGCAGCCGCAGGACGACGTGCGTGGCCTTCTCCGACGGGGCGTACTCGACGCACTGGTAGCCCAGCGCCCGCAGATCCACCCCTTCGAACAGCCGTTCGCCGCCGCCGAGCAGGACGGGGGCGATGGCGATGTGCAGTTCATCAATGAGGCGCTCGCGCAGCGCCTGCTGGATGGTGTTCGCCCCGCCACCGATGCGCACGTCCAGCCCGCCGGCCGCCGCGCGGGCCCGCTCCAGCGCCTCTCGCAGGCCGCCCGTGACGAAGTGGAAGGTCGTGCCGCCCTCCATCTCGATGGGTGGACGGGCGTGATGAGTCAGGATGAAGACCGGCACGTGATAGGGCGGATTGTCTCCCCACCAGCCTTTCCAGCTCAGGTCCGTCCAGGGCCCCCGAGAGGGGCTGAACATGTTGCGCCCGAGGATCCAGGCCCCCACCTGCTTGAAGCCGCGGGCGGCGAAGTCATCGTCAACCCCGGTCGTGCCACCCTCCTTCCCGAACAAGGATTGTTGCAGCGTGCGGGTGGGAAACAGCCACTGGTGCAGGTCCGTCCCGCCTACGCCGAGGGGATTGTTGATGTCTTGATTGGGACCTGCTCCGTAGCCATCCAGGGAGATGGTGAAGCTCTCAACACGGACTCGTGTCATCTATTGTCTCCGTTTGGACAGCTACGCGGCGCTTCTACCTGCGAACAGGAAGTGGGCAACGCCACGCCCGTCCATGACCCAAGCGCCTCTACCCTCGACGCTAACAGCGGCACGACCCAGCGCCTCGCCCACGTCGGCAAGCGCTCCGGGGCGGCCATCCAATGCAACGGCCCGATCCCTCATGACAGTTCTCCCGCTGCTGGAACGACAGGCTCACAGCGCACATCCGTCTTGACCGAATTGGCGATGTAGCACTGGCTGTGGGCTTCCTCGTGTAATGCAATGATTTGTTCCTTGGTCGGAAGTCGCTCGCCGACAAAGTCCACCATTGGGTGAAGCGTCACGCTGAGCATGGCGGCGTTGCCGGACGCGGCCTTGCCCATCACTCCAACAGCCCTATCGCGATAGCTATCAACTATATAGCCGCGCGCGGCAGCGATCGACAGAAGCCACAGCATGTGGCAGCTGGCCAGGCTGGCCACGAAGGCTTCTTCGGGATCGACGGCCGCTACTTCCGATAGCAGGACTGGAACCAGGTGCGGGGACGAAGATGCTGGCACGTCAACGCCGCCATCGAATTGCCAGCGATGACGGCGGCTATAGCGATTGTCACTGAAGACCGCACCATCTCGCGCCCATACGACCTCCATCTCATACTCGGACATGCATTCTCCTTGTCGGCCAGACGGAGGCTACGGCCGCGACGCGCCTGGCGCGGCGCTTGCCCTTCTCCATCGTCGCTGGTTTTAATTCCGAATGCAGGCGCCGCGACAGGCGCAATGTCGGCTCCAAGCAGTATTGGGCAGCCATTTTACCCTCGTCCGCGCGAGGAGTACTGCTTCTACGTCACTTGGAACCGCGGCCCAAAGCGCATCACTTATTGCACGCTGGGAATCAGCGCCGACATCATACGCCCGTTTGCGTCACTTGCAGACATGCTGTTTTCATTGAACCGACTAGCGCCACGGCCCGCTGCGCGTGACGGCAAGCATGCCGTCGCCGGAGAGCCGGAACAGTCCGCCATAGCCGCCGAACCACAGCCGCCCATCGCGGCCCTGGTGCGTGCATTGGATCGCGTTGCTGGTCAGCCCATTGGCCTCATTGTAGCGCCGGAAGGTCTTGCCGTTGAAACGTTCTCGACGGGAAACCAGATCTCACCGGCCCGATCCAGGAAGAGGTCCCACACTTCCGTGCCTTGGACACCGTCGGCGTCGGTGACGGCGGTGAACGTCTCTCCCTCCAGGTAGCAGACGCCGTTGTGGTGCGTCGCAAACCAGACGCGGCCATTCCGGTCCTCGAGGATGCTGTTGACGATGTCGTTCGCCAGGCCGTCGGCCTCGTTGTAGTTGCGCAGCGATCTGCCGTCGTAGACGTACGCCCCGCCGTTGGTGCCGAACCACAGGCGGCCGGCCCGATCCTCGGTGATGCTTCGAACCATGCGCGCGCTGGTCACGCCAACCGTTGGATCCGGCTCGGCCTCCGGCAGCTCGAAGGGCGTGAAGCGGGCTCCGTCAAACCGGCACACTCCCTGCAGCGTACCCACCCACAGGTCGCCACGACGGTCGAAGGCCAGGCACCAGACGTCGTCGCTGACCAGCCCGTCGCGCACCGTGTAGTTCGTGAATGACGCGCCGTCGA
Source organism: Candidatus Delongbacteria bacterium (assembly GCA_041675285.1). NCBI lineage: Bacteria > Candidatus Delongiibacteriota > Candidatus Delongbacteria bacterium. Next base: position 13,536 of record JBAYTZ010000015.1, on the reverse strand, counting down.
ACTTCGTCAGACCGCCTTCCGTCCCGAACCAAAGGCTGCCGTCGGCACCCTCGACGATCCCGCGCACCGCGACGCCACCAAAGCCCTGCGGGAGCGAGAAGTACTCGAGGGCCTTGCCATTCCAACGTGCAACGCCATCGCCGTTGGTCCCGAGCCACAAGTGACCCCGGCGGTCCTCGTGGATGCGGCGCACAAACTGGCTGATCGGGTCAGCGGGTGGCGCAGCGGGCGCGACAGCAATGGGTTGGTTTGCACCGGTCTGGATCGCGGTCGAGAGGTCCCCGGACGGCTTGATGCACGCGCTGGCGATGACGAGCAAGGTCAACGCGAACGCGACCAAGGCGCCACGGGTAAGGGTGGCGCACAGGGGGGTACGAATAGCGGTGCCGTGCTTCATCGGTCTCCCCAACATGAGCTTCAGCCGCGACGCGCCGGCGCGGCGCTTGCCCATTCCCTACCAGCGTTTCTTATCCCTTCCGACTGCAATCGACGTGAACGGCGCAGGCGTCGGTTGTATGCAGGTTGAGGTGCCGTCATCGGTTTTCGTAGTGATGCCAAATTCGTAGTATGATCAGCACTTCGCCGCGAGGGACATAGCGCACCACATAGTCACCAAACACCATGTCTCGTATAGAATTTGGTTCAGGCGCTAAGGCGACGGAGTGTCCCATTTCAGGATACTGCAGAAGTGCATCAATTCGCTTAACCAGCTCTTCCGCAATTCTAGCCGCGATAGTCGGGTTCTTTTCTTCGATGAATGACCGTAATCGAATGAGGTCATTCACCGCATTTGTTGAGTAAATCAGCCTCATTGACCGACTCGCGGAGGGACGATCTCATTTTTCGTTCCCCAGCTGCGTAACCAAGTATGAACGGCATCACCCGAGATCAATTGTCCATTCGCAACGGATTCCATTGCGTCCAGTGTTTCGTTCCAGCGGATTTGTTCCAGTTCCTGACGTTCGATGAACTCTTTGAGTGCTTGGTTGATCAACCAGCTTTTGCTCCGCTGGAGCTTGTCGGATAAGGCATCAAGCGTCTCCTCGACATCCTGACCCAGCCTCACGGTTGTAACACTCATGGACGCCTCCAAACTTTTGGCGACATTGTAATACAAGGCAATCGCCTCGACAAGCCCTCGAGATATCTGGATACTTGCACCTAACGGTGGCTTCAGCCGCGACGCGCCTGGCGCGGCGCTTGCCGTTCTCCATCGTCGTTGATTTCAATTCCGAATGCAAGCGCCGTGACAGGCGCATAGTCGGCTGCAAGTGTTAGAAAGGTCTTGGTAGAATACTGAACGATGCGTTCACTTCTGTTATCAGATCACCTGTCGCTTCCTAAATGAATTGACAGCTGCAAAGAGGAGAATGTCAGCTCTGTGTTCAAGCAGACATTTGCTTGTAGACCTAATCCAAATGTCATTGTAGGTTTCCAGAACAGCTGAGCGTTACTCACAAGACCCACAACCGAGTACGGCTCTTGTGAGTAGTTTCCACCACCTAAGTATCCTCCACCGCCAAGGTAATCATCGCCACGATGGAAACCGTTGACCACTCCTAAACCAAAAAACCCCGCTGCCGTGAAAATACTCGGCTGTGTTCTAGCACCGACTAAGAGACTAACACTAGTAACGGATTCTTCCGGTGTCCCACCAATGAGTTGAAATGTAGAGTTATGGACTAGACCAAGTTGGCAGATCGGCCAGTGTTTTGATTGCCAATTTGCACTGATAGAACTAGAAAAACTAGGATAACCTCCACCAACTCCAGCATTAACCCAGAATCTCGTGTCGTCTGAATGTTCATACCAATAATCGGACCGTGCATAGGCTGCAGGTGACTTGAGTAACCACACTGCGATGAATAGCGGAAATGCACATTTCATTTTCGGCTCATCAATCTTGTTGATGACTCTTTCTAACGGTGACTTCAGCCGCGACGCGCCTGGCGCGGCGCTTGCCCTTTACCTTACTGACGTATTTTCCATCCGAATGCAAGTGACGTGACAGGCGCAAAGTCTGCTGCAAGCGGTGTTATATGGCGTCTGGGACGCCCAATTCTCTCATTCTGACAGCTGAGATTCGTTCATTCTCGGGCTGATAAATGCCAAGACAGTCTTTTATTTTCTGCGCTCTAACCAAGTTAATTGTTGCCATATTTAACAATTCAGTCTTTTGAAATCCGTTAGACAATGCAATTAGTTGTTTTGAGGCGTTATAAATGTCGTCATTGTTTGGCAAATTGAACAAAAACATTGTGAGGGTACGAAACGGGACAAGATACAACCTAGAGACCAGTTGACAAGAAAGATTGCGCAACTGCCTTGATGCTGATGTTTCTACATCTAAGCTAGCCACTCCGGGATTTGCATAAAACTGCGCTAGCTCAATAAGCGAATGAGCAATCTCGGCTATGCACTTTTTCATATCTTGAACTGGATCGATCACAAGTTTAACTAGGATCTGTCCGATGACAAATGTCGTTACACCGATAAAGATGATCATTGCGGCTTCCACTTTCACGCCTTCAAGTTAGGTCGGTCAAGTTTAGTGTTTCGCTGAATTCGAGTCCATACAACATCCAACTCGGCCGTTTCCCACCCACCATTTGCCCCGCCCGTTCAAATCCCGTTGGCGGTCAGCCAGTCCAGGAAGGGCCGCAGGGCGCGGCAGCCGCGGATCAGCTGGGCGGCCAGGTCTGGCGCGCACATTTGCTCGTCGCTCAGGTAGCGCACGGCCAGCACCTGCTTCAGCCGCAGCGTGGCGATCTCCGGATGCGCCGGATCCCAGCCGCGCGGCGCGGTTTTGAGGCGCTCGCCCACGATCTCGCCGAATATCTCGGTGAAGACCTTGCCGCCCGTGGCCTTGCGGAAGGCGGCGGGATCCTGGGCCACGGCCCGGCGGAAGCTGTCCAGTTGCGCCGGACTGGGATCGTGCAGGCCGCCTCCCAATAGCGAGCGGCCACCAGGTTCCAGGTGGAAAAAGTAGCCGTGGGCGGTGGCACGCCAGCCGCCCGGCGCCACCAGCGCCGCCAGGTTGGTCTTGTAGGGCGACTTGTCCTTGGAGAAGCGCACGTCGCGATGCAGGCGCGCCACGCAGTCCCGTGCCGCCAGCTCGCCCAGTCCGTCGGCCTGGCGGAAGGCGGTGATGACCTGTCCGATCAGGCCCTCGAAAGCGCCGCGGGCGGCTTCGTAATCAGATCGATGCGCCTCGAACCAGTCGCGTTGATTGTGCCGGGCCAGTTCGTCCAGGAAGAGCAGGGCCGGGCGCAAGTCGGGGGTGGCAGGCATTTCGTTCTCCCAATTGACTGTGGCACGGTCCTGTGGCACGCTCAGGCCGCCGGCGTCGGGGCCGCAGCCACGATTCCGCCGCCCGGGCTGGCGAAGTCCAGCGCCCCGGCTGCCAGCGTGCGGTTCACGCGGCCCGGATAGCTCAGCCAGGTCAGCGCGAGGTTCAATTCGCGGACCAGGTGCGCCGCCTCGATCACCATGCCATCCTCGAATGTGCCGCTGGCGGTGCTGTGGGCGTCCTCGACGAGGGTCAGATCGTAGCCGCGCTCCAGTGCGCCATAGGCCGTGGCCCGGATGCACCAGTTGCTGGAGGCGCCGGCCAGCACCAGCTGCGTGATGCCCAGTTCGGCCAACCGCTCTTCCAGCACCGTCTCCTCGAAGGCGGAGTTGAAGTGCTTGTGGATCAACACTTCGTCGCTTGCGGGCCGCAGTTCCGGCACCCAGCGCCAGTCCGCGCTGTCGCGCACCAGCTCCTCGTCCTCGTGCTGCACCCAGATGACCGGCACGCCCGCCGCCCGGGCCCGCTCCACGGCGAGGGCCACGTTGCCGATGACCCGCGCCGCCTCCCAGGCCCGGCGCATCACGCCCACTTGCACGTCCACGATCAACAGGGCGCTGCGCGCGCCATCCCGAACGGTTGCCATCTGCGCCTCCTGATTTGTCCCGTGACCGGCGGTCGCCCCGCTCAGGCCGGGTCCGCCGGCAGCGTGTAGGTGAAGAGGTAGCGGTGTTGGCCGTCCGTGATGAGGATCTGGAAATCCCCGGCCAGGCCCGTCAGTTCGCCCGTGCCGGAGTCCGGCACCACCGTGACCGACAGACTGGATTGCCCACCTTGCATGCGGCCCGAGTGCTGCAGCACGAAGCTGCCGCGCCGGCCCTCCAGCACGCCTTCCACCTGCTCCAGCGCCACGTAACTGGCCGAACCCTTGACCGCGGACCGCGCGCTGAGCATCTGTCCGTGCGTGGTGGCCACCAGATCCCCCGTGATGGTCTTGTCGATGGACATGCGGCCCAAGATGGAGCCATCCGCTTGCCCTTCAACGGGTAGCGGCTGCAGCTTGACCTCAAACTCGCCCTTGGCGCTGCGATTCATGCTGATTCCCTTCGATTAGCCCGTTGGGGCCGGCGCACGGCGGCGGATCTCATTGGCCGGCGGTCTTGTGCTTCTCTTCATAGTGCCGGGCCCGCGCCTCGTCCCCCGTGGCTCGGTAGAGCAGGGCCAGCTCTTCATACACATAGGGATCGGGCTCCTGGTCGGCGTCCCAGGCGCGCTCCAGTTCCAGCTGGAGCTCCAGCGCCTCGGCGTATCTCTGCTGGGCGCGATAGGTCCAGGCGATCATCCAGTCGGCGATCCGGACGTTGCGGACCCGGCCCGTGCGCTCGTGGGCGGCTCGCGAGAGCCGGAACTGCTTGAGGGCCTCCTCGTAGTCGCCCTGCAGATGCCGCGCGTAGCCAAGGTTGTTGCGTAGCGAGGCTTCCCAGCCCTTGGCCTCCGGCTGCTCGGACGCTTCCATATAGGCAACGGCGCGCTCGTTCCACTCCAGCTGCTGCGCGGGCTCCGTGTCCACGCAGGGCAGCATGTGCAGGGCGTCGATGGCCAGAAAGTCCAGCCGGGCCTGGGCCGCCAATTCATGGGCCTTGAGGTAGTGCGCACGGGCCGCCGCCAGCGCCTCGGGGCCCAGGGCTTCCGGCGGATGGGCGGTGGAGGCCAAGCTGCGGCCCAGTTCCAGGAAGTAGCGGACCTGCGCCTCGGGCGCGGCCCCGTCCAGCTTCGCCTCCACCTCTGCCAGCACTGTTCGCGCCCGCTCGAAATTCCGCCGCAACCCGTGGCTGCGCGCGATCTGGGTCTGCAGGATGAGCTGTTCGTCGGCGCCGGCCTCCGCCAGGGCCGCCACGAAGCGCTGCTCGCTCAGTTCCGGTTTGCCGTAATCCCAGAGCGCGTTGATGTTCAAGGCCATCCTGGCTCGCTTTCTCATGGATGAATCCCGACCGCCGGTCGGTGTCTGGTGCCTTGTATCAAGATAGGCCGGGCATGCCCGCGGCTACTTGCCCAAGTCCTTCTTGGCCGTTTTGAGGAACTTGCCGAAGTCGCGGTCCTTCTTGCGTTTCTCGGCATAGGACAGTTGGTGAAACTCGGACTCGTCCTTGAGCTTGCGGTAGTGCTCGACGTGCGAGGCGCTAAGTGCGCCCGCCTCCAGCGCCTCGCGCACCGCGCAGCCGGGTTCGCTCGCGTGCGTGCAGTTCCGGAAGCGGCAGGCCGGCGTCAGTTCCACGACGTCGGAGAAGCGCTCCGCGATCCCGCTCTCCGCCCCCAGCAAGCCGAACTCGCGCATGCCCGGGTTGTCGATGACCAGCGCGCCGCCCTCGATGACGACCAGTTCCCGCCGGACGGTGGTGTGCCGGCCTTCGCCCGTGGCGCTGACGCCCCGGGTCAGCAGGGCCTCGTGCCCGATCAACTGGTTGATGAGCGTGCTCTTGCCCACGCCTGACGACCCGACAAAGCAGTAGGTCCTGGCCGCCTGCAGCGTCTTCCGCAGCGGCTCCAGACCCTCGCCCGTCACGTTGCTCAGGCAGAGCAGCGGCGCCGTGACGCCCGCCGCGCGGATCTCCGCCTGCTGGGCCGCCAGCACCTCCGGCTCCACCAGATCCGTCTTGGTCAGCAGGACGCAGGGCTCGGCTCCGCCCTCCCGGATCATTACCAGGTAGCGCTCCAGCCGCCGCAGGTTGAAGTCGAAGTGGCAGGACTGGACGATGATCACGCTGTCCACGTTGGCCGCGATCATCTGAAAGTCAACCGAGTCCCCGGCCACCTTGCGTCGCAGGGCGGTCCGGCGCTCCAGTCGGGACTGCACCAGTCCCAGGTCTTCCGTCGGCGATTTCTCCACCCGCACCCAGTCGCCGACGCAGGGCAATTCCTGGGGCTGCGCGTGCCGGTGGAGATAGCTGCCCGCCAGTTTGCCCCGGAAGCTCCCGCCGGCGTCCATCAGCAGCAGGAGGTCGCGATCCACCGCCGCCACCCGGGCCAGGCTTCCCGCGCCCCCCGCGTCCGCGCGGTCTGCGAACCATTGATCCCAGCCCAGCCGGGCCAGTTCCGTGTGTTGGGTATCCATCAATCTGCAGTTCCTCAAACAGTGGAGGCGGCGCCGCGGCGCAGCTCGAGCTCCAGCCGATCCAGGTTTTCCTCGTTGGCCCCTTCCAGAAACTCCCGCAGCCGCTCCGCGAACTCGTGATCCTCGAACTCGGCGACCCAGCCCAGCCGGGTCCCCGTCGCGCTGGGCTCCAGAGCGAGGGTCAGCTCAAAGTGCGGCAGGTTGAGGTGCTGGATCTTGACCAAGGCATTGGGGATGATCTCCAGGAAGGCGGCTTCATTGACATAGTCCTTCCCGTCGGGGCCGTGCATGGTGAAGCGCCAGGCTCCGCCAGCCTGGAACTCGAAGACCTGAAAGGTATTGGTGAACCCGGCCGGACCCCACCAGCGCGCCAGCCGCGCCGGCTCCCGGATAGCGTCGAACAAGGCCTCCGGCGCGGCGGCCAGTTCTCGCGTGGTGTGAAACGTGGACACAGCGGTCTCCTGATGTTTGTTCTCACTGGATTGTCGCTGAGGCATCCCTCGGGACGACCCTGCAGCGGGAGACTCGGTATCGCTCCACCGGCGCCGCCCAGTCATTCCTGCCAGGATCACGCCGCGATCCACTCCGGTCGCCGCCCAAGCCGCCGCGTGTCGCGGGGTGCCTGATTCGATCCACTAGACTCGCAGGGATCCGCGGAACCCCCGGGCAGCATAATAGGATTGAGCGCCATTGTGATACACGAAGATCGTGTTGTACCGGCGATCACAGAACAGGGCGCCGCCCAGTTTCCGGATCTCGGCCGGGGTTCGCACCCAGCTGGACGTTTTGTTATCAAAGCTGCCGAGCTGCTGCAGGGCGCGATACTCCGCCTCCGTCAGTAAGTCGATTCCCATGGCCGCCGCCATCTCCACGGCGCTGTTCTCAGGGCGATTCTCCTTCCGGGACTCCAGCCCTTCCCGGTCGTAGCAGACGCTGCGTCTCCCCTGGGGACTCTCCGGCGCGCAATCGCAGAAGATCAGCTCTCCCGTCTGAACGTCCTGGCCCACCACGTCGGGCTCGCCTCCCGTGTTCTCCATTTCAAGCAGCGCGCGCAGCTTGTGCGAATGGGACTCCAGCCGGGCAAGAACGTGCGTCCATTCCACGCCCTGATGGCGGCCTGCATGCTGCTCGAAGCGGCGCTCCAGCGTCCCGAGCAGCGCTTCCGCTTGTGTGTTCGTCAACTCCATAAGTGATTATCCTTTATGCCGTTTCGCACGCGTGTCGCCCCGCCCCAACGGGAGCTCGGACGGCCACGCCGGCGCTGGATAGGCCATGACGCTCAGCGCGCGGCCCGGTCTGTCGCGCTGCGCTCATAGGTGGCAGAAAGGACCCCCGAAGGGGTGACCGTGCTTTCCCGCAGACGGAACTCCAGCGGAATCGTACCGGCGGCAAACAGCCGCTTGCCCACTCCCAAGGTCAGGGGGTAGATCAGCAACCAGAACGCATCGAGCAAATCGTGCTTCAGCAGGGTTTGAACCAGATTGGTGCTGCCCCACACGTGCAAGTCCGGCCCTGGCTGGCGCTTGAGCGCTTCAATCTGCGTGACGATGTCGCCACTCAGTACGGTGGTGGGATGCCAGCTGCCCGAGGTGACGCTGTTCGAGGCGACGTACTTCGTCGCCCGGTTGGCATTCGGCCACGCGTCCGGGTGTTGGGGCCAGTACGGGGCCCAGATGTCATAGGTTTTACGACCCAATAGCAGGTCAAAGGGCGAGTTCATTTGCCCACGCAGGCGGTCTCCAAGGATCGGATCTGAGTACTTGCGGATCCACCCGCCCAGCGCGAACCCGCCGCTTGGATCCTCGTCCGGACCGCCCGGCCCCTGAATGACCCCGTCGAGCGAGAGGTGCTCATGGACGATGATTCGACGCAACCAAGAGTCCTTTCCACCTGCGCACCAAGCACTTTCAGCTGCGGTCGGGATCGAACGGACCCTCGCGGTCACTCCGGTTCATCTCCGGGTTGCGAAGCGTTGCCGGCTCGCGCGGAGTCCACCTTGTCCCTGGCATGCCTGAGTTCTCAACCCCGATACGCGGCCTCGATGGCGGCGACGTCGATCTTCTTCATCTGCATCATCGCTTCGAAGGCCCGCTTGGCGGCAGCGGGATCGGTGCTGGTGAAGGCCTTGGTCAGGGCGATGGGAGTGATTTGCCAGGACAAGCCCCACTTGTCTTTGCACCAGCCGCACTCGCTCTCCTGGCCGCCGTTGCCGACGATGGCGCTCCAATAGCGGTCCGTTTCCGCCTGGTCCACCGTGGCGATCTGAAACGAGAAGGCCTCGCTGTGCTTGAAGGCCGGTCCGCCGTTCAGGCCCAGGCACGGGATGCCCAGCACGGTGAACTCGACGGTCAGCACGTCTCCCTGTTGCCCGGACGGAAAGTCCCCGGGCGCGCGGTGCACGGCGTCAACGGACGAATCCGGAAAGGTCTGGGCGTAGAACCGCGCCGCTTCCTCCGCGTCGCCGTCGTACCACAGGCAGATGGTGTTCTTGGCGGGATTCGGCATTTCTCGTTCCCTCTCTTCAAAAAGTCAGGTCATCGTGGCCGGGCGACCCACGCCGCAGGCAGTTGCCAAGCCCCACGTGTCCGCGCGTAGAAGACTTATTCGGTCCAAATTGTAGCGACAGGCAGCAGCATTGACAAGTGAAATCTCCCGGCTCACGACCCCACGCGCACCGTGATCACCTCGCCGCGGCGCTGGGCACTCGCGCCCTTGAAGGCCAGCGTCAACCCCTCGGCCTTCAACGTGACCGTGCCCTGCGCGCGACTCAGCTCCGGCTCCGGGAGACCCGTCAACTCGACGACGCGGATGCCGTTGAAGAGCGGGTGCGGACCGCTTCCGTCCGTCAACGCCGCGTGGTTCAGGACCTCCAGCCGCCCGCTGGAATTGCCCAGACACAGGTAGCGGGTGTGCAGGATGCGCGTACCCCCGACCCGCTCGACGTTCAGCGGGTCGAAGCCCTGCGGCCAGAGCGGTTCGCCGCCCACCACTTCGATCACGAGTTTCCAGCCGGGCCTTTCCTCGAAGCGGGCGAGCTGCCGCTCCCGCTCCTGCGACAGCCGCGCCACATCCGCGCTGGCCTGCCGTTCCGCCTCTGCCACATCCGCCGCCGCGAACTCGCACACGCTACCCGTTCCAAGCCGCGCGGCCAACGCTTCATCCAGCGTCTGGTCGTCGTTGGCATTGAAGGCAGCGGGCCAGCCGGGCTGGAACCGGTCCAGCAGAAGCGCCAGGGCCGCACCCGTCGTGTACGCGCGCCGGCGCAGCTGGGTTGGGCCGAACTCCTCGGGCGGGATCTCCAGCGCCTGCCGGCCGGCGGCTCGCATCTCGACGTAGGTGGCCAACCCCTCGTTCAGCTCCGTTCCGCGCTCATAGGCGGAGTAGACAGAGTCCATCCGGGCATAGCGCTGCCCGCGCATCGCCAGCGCCTGGCGCGCCCAACACGCCATCTCCGCCTCGTCGTCAGCCGCCAGCGCCCGCCGCAGCGCGTCGGTCTCCAATCGCCGCTGGGCCAGCAGCTCGACGGAATCCGTCGGGTAGGTGAAGAGATCGGCCTCGTTGCCCATCCAGCCCGGGTGCCGCTCGCGCTGAAAGACGTGGAAGCTTTCGTGGATCGCGACGGCCGCCAGGTTTAGCGGCAGTGCTTCGGCCGGTGCTTGCCCAACCATGAGAGTCGCGGACGGGACGCCGCCGATCGTGGCGCTCGAGTTGGCCGTGATTGCCTCGAAGCGCCCTGCCTGGACGAAGGCGCCAGGCGCGTCGCTCGAGTCTTGCACGAAGCCGGCGGGAGGGGCGGGATGACGGAACAGGGTTGTGCGTTCCCCGTCGAAAATGGCCAGCGGGACGGCCAGAGGATCGAAACCCGGCCAAAGCCCGCCCTGTTCGGCGCTCGCCCTGGCCATGCGCTGGACTTCCTGCTCGATGACAAGGGCCAGATTCCCCGCGCCCGGTGGCTGTTCCAGCGCCCGGCCAAGGGCTGGAAGGAAGAGCGCACCAAGCAGGAGGCTAGTCCAATATTTGTGTAGTGATAAGGACTTCCACATCTGCACCTCCCGGCCCTGAACCGGCATTCCCTTGTGGTGTCGCCAGCTTGAGACCAATGATACCCGCGATGATGAGGGCCACGCTGATGAGTCGCGGAGCGCTCACCGGTTCGCCAAACAGCACGATTCCAAGCATCACCGTGCCCACCGCCCCCACCCCCACCCACACGCTGTAGGCGGTACCCACGGGAAGCGACTTCATGCCGATGCCAAGAAGCAACAGGCTGATGACCATTGCCAGCACAGTCCACAGCGTAGGCCACAAGCGGGTGAAACCATCGGTGTACTTCAGACCGATGGCCCAACCAACCTCGAACAACCCCGCGACAACCAGAATGACCCAGGCCATTTGTCTTCCCTCTCGAGTTGTGGGGGCATCCCTGAGCGGCGCAAACCTGGTCGGCGGTTCAAATCCCCAGCACCGGTTGGCGCGGGCGCCAGAGCCATCAGCCACCGGGCGGGGAGATCAGCTCGCCAGATTGGAGCCATTGACAACAGCCGCGAGCACGCGGTCAATCGCCGCCTCCGCGCTGAGGCTCTGACTTTCTGGAAGAACATTCCAGCCGGTGAATACGAGGACGAGATCCTGTTCTGGTACGAGGATCATGTGCTGACCCCCGAATCCCGCGCCACCAACCGCAACCCGGCCGTACTTGCCATACGGGTAGAGCCACCACAAGTAGCCGTACTTCACGCCGTCGTCCGAGACCATCGCGCTGGCGGTCAGGGAAGCCTGCACCCATTCCGCAGAAATGATCGGCTTGCCTTCCCACTCGCCGCCCCGAAGGACCAGATAGGCGATCTTCGCGACGTCGCGCGGTTCCAGGTAGAGGCCGCCCTCCGTGTCGGCGAGCCCGGTGGGCGTTCGCTTCCAGAAGTGGCTGCGGATGCCCAGCGGCGTAAAGAGATGCTGGACGGCGTATTCCTCGATATCCCGGCCGGTTGCCGCACGGAACACGTGCGAAAGCAGCTGCGCGGCGCCGCTGTTGTATTGGAACCCTTGGCCGGGCTCCTGGGACATCGGCCGGTCGATCGCGAACTGCACCCAGTCGAACGACGCCTCCATGCGACACGCCGCGTTGTCCGGATCGGCGAACGGCAGGTCTTCATTCCAAGCAAATCCCGCCGTCATCGTCAGCAGGTGCCTGAGCGTCACGCGGCGCTTGCGGTCGTCCACGTGGGCAAGCTGCGCCCCGTTGAAGAACTCCAGCAGCGGCGTGTCGAGCGACGGGAATTCACGCCGGGCAGAGGCGACGCCGATCAAAATGGACGTGATCGTTTTGGTCACGGACTGCAGCGTGTGCAGCTCGCCGCGGCGGTGGAAGGGATGCCACCAGGAATTGAAGTAGTTGTAGGGACCCGCTGGATCGTGGGCGTTCAGCGCGCTTGGTGTCCTGGCTTCCTGGGCGTAGATGACGCCGTAGTCGTGCGGATACGCGCGCTCGCAGGCGATCTTTCCGTGGCGGATGACGAGCATGCTGTCCACGTACCCGTACGTGCCGGCGGCAAGATCAGCGTCGAAGGCCGCCAGGATCTTGGGATCAAGTCCAACGGCGGCTGGAGTCGCCACGGGCCAGGTCTTCGTCGGCCAGGGCGTTTGTGCCGCGCTGGACGGAGCCGTCAACGGATCCATGAGATCGACCCCCGTGACACAGGCTTCGCAGGCTGGGGTCCTCCCGCAGGCCGGGCAACACGGGTGCCGCCGTCAGGACTGCGGGTCGAACCCGAAGACTCGCAGTTCCTGCTCGCAGCGACAGGCCTTGGCAAGGCGCGCCGCCCACGCGATGGCCTCCGCGCGCGACGGCAGTTCCAACACGGTAAAGCCGCCGTCCAGCGCGGGCGCCCAAGGATAGCCGCCCGTTGCCGTTGTCCCGTCAGCCGAGACGAGAATGGGCGGCACCGCTTCATCAATTCCGCCGGCGAAGACGTACACCCCGGCGGCTTTCGCCTCTTCAATCACCGCATGTGCGTCGTGACCCACCGCTTCCCATTCGCCTTCGGGCACAACCATTGCCGCGCTGGGAAAGGAGATCAAGTACTTGGCCATGGTGTTCTTTCTAAGAATCAATGGTGGTCGTGAAGCTTGCGTTCGGCCCACCGGGGTCGTCAGCCGCGACGCGCCTGGCGCGGCGCTGGCCTTCTCTCACCGATGCTTCCTGTCTCTTCCCTGCAGGCTGTGTTTGGCGATCTCCTTCGCTTGATCGTAAGTAGCACAAGTGTTACACTTGGCCACCAAGTCGAAGGAGGCCCATCCCATGGTCAAGGAAGTTGCAGCTCGTCGGGTCGGCGGCTCCATTGGCACAACCCTGCCCAAAGACATGGCAGAGCGCCTGCACATCGAGCCAGGTGACCGCTTGTTTGCCATTGAAACAGAAGGGGGAATTCTGCTGACGCCGTTTGATCCCGTCGCCCAGAAGGCCCTCGCGATTGCGGCAGAGGCGGCAAAGCAGTTCCGCGGCGCACTGCAAGAGCTTGCCAAGTAGAGGCATCCATGCAAGAACCGGTGTGGATTCCCAGGTTGGTGATTGATGCGATTCATGTCGACCAGATCCGGGAGCATGGCGGCCTCGCCGGGATTCGTGATACGGATCTACTTGAATCTGCGCTGGCGCGGCCCAAGCAGAAGTGGGCTTACGATCAAAATACGGACTTGGCGGCGCTGGCCGCAGCCTACTGCTTCGGAATTGCGAAAAATCACCCGTTCCAAGACGGCAACAAGCGCGTCGGCCTTCTCGCCTTGATCATCTTTCTGGGCCTCAACGACCAGACTTTTCTGTGCGGCGACGAAAGCGTCGTGACAACGATTATTGGCCTTGCCTCGGGCCAGATCAGTGAAGAGGCGCTTTCGGCATGGATTCGCGCTAACGCGACTTCCTCGCCCCGCTGATTCGTCTAACGGTGGCTTCAGCCGCGACGCGCCTGGCGCGGCGCTTGCTGTTTCCATCTGCCTTTGATTTCAATTCCGAATCCAAGCGCCGTGACAGGCGCAAAGTCGGCTGCAAGCAATGATCTTCATAGAGGTCTCCTCCCTGCACGCATCACCCGATACGTGCGGGGTACACCATCCCGGAAAGGAGGAGACCATGCGATTC